>CALZFJ010000030.1 GCA_945645715.1 uncultured Prevotellaceae bacterium
GTCGGCATTCATATCATTGAGGTTCTCTATGAGAGCACCGTGTCCGGCAGGACGGAACAGGAGTTTGCCATTTTCGCGATAAGGTACGTTGTCCATTGTGACGGCTACAGTATCGGTCGAAGCTTTCTGCTCTGAGAGCGAAACTGAGTATTTTACACCCCACTTTTCCTCCATCTCGGGTACTTTCTCACCGATAAGAGCCTCAAATGCGCTGCGGTGCTCAGGTGATACGGTAAAGTGGATGTTTACTTTCTTGTCCTTGTCGGTAGCATATTGTGCGCCCTCTTCAAGGTGCTCTTCAACAGGTGTGTGAACTTCCTCACCTACCTTGTGGAACTGAAGGAGTCCCTTTGGCATTGCTCCATAGTTCATACCCTCACCGGTGATTAGGCATTTCACTACTTCTACCGGCTTGCCATCGGCAACAAGTGCTTTCACGCCCTTGCCATACACCTGGGTGCAGGCTGCATCGAGAGCTTTGAAAAATGCAAAATTCTCTATCCCGGCAAAGAAAGCTTTCATAAAGTCGGTAGTCGGCTCCTCTATGCCAGCCGATACAAATTCAAAAAGGTTCTTGAACATACGGCTTGCAGCACCCGATGCAGGCACAAACTTTTCCACAGTTCCGCCATCGGTGAGGAATTTGTCCCAAGCCTGCTGGCAGCTCTGCTCTTCTTCTCCATCAAGGCGCATAATGCCGTTGCCCACTGTTGCTACAGCTTTGATTTTCAGATAGGGGAAACCGGTCTTGAATCGGTTAAGTTGCTCTTCAAAAGTCTCTTCAGAAATCCCTTTTGATGCAATCTCCTTAAGATCTTCAGGTGTTAACATAATGATTTTTGAAATATTAAAAGATTATTAGTAATGACTTTCAAAATTTTGGGTTTTCAAATTTACTCCTTTCTCATCAGAAAACCAAATTTTCTACCCTCTAAAATCATAACATTTCAGTGACTTGGATTTTATTCGGTGTAAATATGGTTTATGTCCTTTTTTTACAACACTCATTCTCACGAAATTACTTACTTTTGCACAAAATTAATAATAAAAATCCTATTGATATGATAACTGAAAATGAATACAAAGTGGCGCGTCGAATAGTAGCAGTAAGCTGGGCTATGCTTGTTCTTGCCATTGGGCTTCTCGTGTGGGTATTGGTTGATTACTTTACGGGCGATGCAAAGGCTCACAATTTTGCTTCAGTAATAATCAATATTGCCCTATTCACCACTCTCATTGTGCACAACCGCAAGAAAATTAAGCAATACAAATCGGAGAACCAATAGGCATGATGATGCCACAAAACGAGTGTCGGTGCAACACTGGCTATTGTGCTGCACCGACTGATTGGTTGTATTTTGGTGAATGAATTGATTGTCTGTTAGTTGCGTGGTGTTAGCTTGATTGCTGCACCTCCACCTTTCACTAATGTCAGTGGCAGAGTGTCGCCACGTTTCACTATTTGCTTGATTACCTGATAGTGGCGAGGCGAATCCTCTGAATCGGCGCTATCGGCAATAATCTCCACATCGTAGGTAGTGCCACGAGTGAGGAAGTCAAGTTTCACGTTGTAGCTGCGGGCCTCGTCGGCAGTGAGTGCACCGATATACCATTCTGCTCCATGACGCTTGGCTATGAGAATGTGTTCACTCACTTTTCCGTCGAGCGGGAGTGCTTCATTCCATGTTACGGGCACTTGAGTTACTAAGCGCTCTAAGTCGGGATACTTGTCGTATTCAGTGGGAGCATCACACAATGAAGCAATGCCTTGGTCGAGAACTACAAACAGTGCCATTTCATGTGCGATTGTACCTTGCGACATCGGTGGAGTATCGGGAATATCCTGTGGCTTGAAGTTGGCTTTGTTTGCCTGGCGTAGTGAACCCGGTGTGAAGTCGGTAGGACCTACGAGCAGACGGATATACGGGAATGTGCAGTGGTGACGTGGTGAAATGGTGTGATCCCAGAAGTTGCACTCCTGACCGCGGTTTGCTTCATAGCCCAATATGTTGGGGAATGTTCGGTTCAATCCCGATGGAACAGGGCAGCCATGGTAGATGATAAGCATCTTCTCGTCGGCAAGGCGGCGTGCGAGCTGACGCTGCCAGCGCATAGCTTCCTGGTCGTTGCGCTCGAAGAAATCGATTTTTGCACCTGTAACACCATACGACTTCATTTTCTTTACCCAGTCGTAGGGCGCTTCAAGTGGATTGCTTGCCCATGTCCAAACAAAAATGCCAACGCCCTTCTTTGCGGCATATTCGCAGAGTTCGGCAATATATCTCTCCGACCATCCTGCATCGAGAGTCATATAGGGCACGCCATTCTTCGCAGCCCAATCAATGTAGTATTTGTAGAGTTCAAACGACAGGTTTTTGAAGCCTACAGGGAAATCTACCCCTTCGAGCATAGCCTTGTGCCACCACTCCCATGCGCTGATACCGGGCTTAATCCACGAAGTATCTTCGATTTCGCATGGGTCGGCAAGCAGATACACAAGCTGATTAGTAAGTAGATCGGTATCGCGGTCAGATGCTATTACCACACGCCAAGGCAACAGTCGCTTGCCATCGATTTTAGCGATGAAATTCTCGCGAGTTTCCACCAAGTGCATCGAGTAGTGACGGTTTTCAAGATTTGGGTCACCATCGAGCACACTCTTAGGATAGCCGGCCCAGTGACCGCGAATCTTCTCGCCACCACCGGGCTGAAGATAGAGCCCCGGATAGTCATAAACATTCGCCTCGGTCACAGCTACGCGAGTGCGGCCATCAGGTAGCGTAAACAGCGCCGGACTTGTGCTGATTGCAGTGTCGGGAATGGCAGCGATACTCTCATATTCCACATAGGCACGCTCAAAATTGCGATATGCTTGATTGATGATATGTGACTGCTTTTTCAGGTCTTTTTCTTCCCAGCTTTTCATTTCGCACATCGGGAAGTGCACTTTAACAGGCTGTTTGCCGAAATCAGCCTCTAGAAGCTCATTGGCAACAGTGATTTTGCGGTCATAATTGAGCGACCATTGGAAAGCCACTCCCTCGTTGTAGGCACGCAGTGTGAGCGCGTAATCACCGTTGTCATAGGTAATAGTAAGCTGGTTGTAGTTGTCGGCAAGTGTCTCGGTTTTGCCTACTACAACATCAACGGTTCCTTTGTGTGATAATTTGGTAGTAGATGCAACCGTTCCATTACCGATTTGATGCCCATCAGCTTCAAGAATGCCGATAGTTGAGTGGTTGATAATGGTCTGCCCCTTATAGTCAACTGAGTAAGTTGTAGGACCTTCGCCAGCCTTTACCGTGAGCTGGTAAGCCTTGTCGGGCGATTTCACACTGTAGGTTTTGGCTGCCGACTGCACGAATGGTATCAATAAAGCCGGCAACATGATAAATAATCTTTTCATGAGAAATGCTTTAAATTTTGGTATGGTAATTATTACGTCACAAAATTAGCATAAACCCACGATACATATAATGGATTTTTCGGGTATTAAGATGGACAAAATTATGATTTTGGTCATTCCGTGAGAATGGCGTTGGCTAAAGCGGCTGTGAGTGTGCAGTTGCGGCTTAGCTCAAGCTCTGCAATGTGCCGGAGTCTTGCCGGGTCGGCGATGCTGCCCAGGGCATCGAGATTTGCTGCAAGTCGCAGTGCGGTGTAGCGGCATAAGTCGCTTTCAGCGTTAGAAAATTCTTGGCAGAGTTGCCATGCATAGTCGAGATATCTCAGAAGGCGATGGCACAAGATATCGGCTACCTCCACACATTCCACGCTTTCAATCCACTCACGTGCTGTGGAAATTTGAAACTGCTCGCGAGGATAGAGCATAGGAGCAATCAGGCGGCTTTCACGGGTGGTGTCGTTAGCCCAAAGCTGCTCTGAAAGCGCCTTGTCGATACCAGCCATTCGGGCAATGTCCACTATCTGTGGCAAGTTTAATCCAAAAATCACTTTGTGGCAGTCACCTACTTCGCGCAGACGGTCGGCAAGCATTCCATTGCGGTAGGTGAAAAACTGCTGCTTAATATCTTTCAGTTCCATATAGGTATTTCTCTAATTGTAAGATAATATATAAGGACGCACTTTGCGTGCGTCCCTATAACAATAATGTTTCTAAAATGCAGTTATTTAGTCAAGGGTGAATAGTCCTTTGAGTAGCGAAGCATTTGATCCACATAGCCCTCGGTGTAGTCAATCTTCACGTCAGTGATGTTTCCGGCATTGTCGGTGACGGCAGTGTAAACCGGATTAACGAAGCCCTTGTAGGGAGCGATGTTGAGTCTTGCATAACGTGCCATTACTTCCATATGAAGGCTACGGTCAAATTTCACGCCATATCTTTCCACCATTTTCTTCCCGGCAGCATAGTCACCGGTTGATTTGATTCGTTGTACCTCGGCAAGAAGGTGGCCAAAGAGAACGCGCAACTTCTCATAGTCGTTGATGCGCAGATATGTCTTTCCGTCGCGTTTCACAAATTCAATAACCTTGTCGGTCTTACCCATCTCATACGCCCACTGTGTGATGATGTGACGGTTGCGCATATGTGCCTCTTCGATATCTTTTCCTGGCTCAATTCGTGTGAGCTGTGTCATCAAACCGTTCATCACATATTTATAGTATTCAGCCTTGTAAGCTTCGGCATTAGGGAGGATTCCGAGTTCTACGAGTTTCGGATCGGCAAGATAATAGAGCGCAAAGAGGTCGGCACGAGTCTCCTCAAGGGTTGAGCCGTGTTCCTTTAGCGCATCGGGATCTACACCTGAGAGCAGTTTGCCCGAACCGTGGCCAAGGCACTCGTGTAGGTCGGTGTGTAAGTTATCGGCAAGCGAGCCATATTGCTTCATAAGATTGCGTTCAACGTCGGAATACACAAACTCCTCATTGAATCCGTTACCCTGGGCTGCCTTATCGTAGGCATCGGTGATATTTTCAAGTGTTACCGACTTCGATCCGTGGGCGGCACGAATCCAGTTTGCATTTGGCAAGTTGATGCCGATTGGCGTTGCGGGATAGCTGTCACCGGCAAGGATAGCAGCCGTAATCACTTTGGCAGATACGCCTTTCACTTTCTTCTTCTTGAAAACATCTTCAATCGGCGAATTGTCCTCAAACCACTGTGCATTCTCGCTGATTATTTGGGTGCGTACTGATGATTGCTTGTTCTTGAAGTTTACAATACTCTCCCAAGCTCCGGTCATTCCGAGTGGGTCGCCATAGGATTCAATGAATCCGTTAATGAAGTCGATGTCGCACTTTGTTTCTTTAGCCCAAAGGATTGAGTATTCGTCGAAGGTCTTGAGGTCGCCTGTGACATAAAAATCTATAAGCTTCTGTATATAAGCTTTCATATCATCGTTTTCGGCTACGCTTAGTGCTTTGTTGAGCCATTGGCAGATGTTTTCAATGGCAGGTGAGTAGAGACCGTCAATCTTATACACTTGTTCGGCAATAACGCCATTTTCTTTGATGAGGCGAGAATTCAGTCCGTAGGAAATAGGTGTAGGGTCATTGGGGTCTTTAAGACCTGCGTAATAATCTTCCACCTCTTTCTGCGTAACTCCCTCATAGAGGTTGCAGGCAGATGTGAGAATCAAATCCACTCCATCGGCTTGATTCACGCGCTTAGCCATCACGGTTGGGTCGAAAATAACGGGCGAAATCTCGGCGATGAAGTCGTTTACGCTCTGCTTTTTTGCGAGTGGTAGATGTTTCTTGCCCACTTTCTTCACTTGCTGCGCAAAAAATTCCTTGCTAAACTCAGGCACAAACTTGTCCATTGAATAATGGTGATGAATACCATTGGCAAACCACACTTGTTTCAGGTATTTCTCCAAGCCCTTGAAGTCCTTTGAGTTTTTGTCTCCCTTGTAACGGGTGTAGATTTCTTCAAGAGTGGTGCGGATTGCAAGATTGTATTTACCGTTCTGGTCAAACAGAATGTCGCGACCCTGGAGTGCAGCCTCGGTGAGGTAATACACAAGCTTCTTCTGCTGAAGTGAAAGCGACTCAAATCCGGGTACCTGATAGCGGAGCACTTCAATATCGGCGAAGCGATCTACGTTGTAGTTGAAATTATTCTGTGCTGATGCCATAAAACTTGAAGTAGCCAGAGCAAAAGCAGTGGCTGAAATAATAAATTTGTTCATTTTTCGGAGTTATATAGTCATATTGAGTGTTTATTCTACGTAGAGGACCAGCCCTTTGAGATATTCTCCCTCGGGGTGGTAGATGTTGATTGGGTGATCGGCAGGTTGTGTGAGCTGATGCAGTATGCGCACTTTGCGGCGCGACTGCGCGGCTGCACTGAATACTGCCAAGCGGAATTGCTCTTTCGATACTGCCTGTGAGCAAGAGAATGTGAACAGTATTCCTCCCGGTGCTATTTTCTCAAAAGCTCGAGCATTCAGCTTGCGGTAGCCGATAAGTGCATTTTTCAGTGCACTTTTATGCTTTGCAAATGCAGGAGGGTCGAGAATGATGAGGTCATAGTCGTTGCTGCCGGTGTGGGCAAGATACTTGAATGCATCTTCGGCAAAAGCCTTGTGGCGAGGGTCATTACCGAAATTCAGCTCTACATTACTATTGGTTAGCTGAATGGCTTTTTCCGAGCTATCTACTGAGTGTACAAGCTCTGCTCCACCTCGCATTGCATAGAATGAGAATCCGCCTGTGTAGCAGAACATATTGAGCACTTTCCTGCCACGGGCAAATCGCTCAAGCAATGCACGGTTTTCGCGCTGATCGACAAAAAATCCCGTTTTTTGCCCTTTGAGCCAATCCACATGGAATTTAAGCCCATTTTCAGTGGCGATATTGGTGTCGTACTCCCCTACTATATATCCATTCTCAGCGTCGAGCTGTGCCTTATATGGTAATGTGGTTTCTGATTTGTAATAGACATTTTTTACAATACCGTCGGGAAGTCTTGTGAGTGCGTTTGCAATTGCCTGGCGTGCAAAGTGCATACCAGGAGAGTGTGCTTGCAACACGGCTGTTGAGCCATAAAGGTCAATTACAAGTCCGGGCAGGAAATCGCCTTCGCCATGCACAAGGCGGAAAGCATTGTTGTCGTTGCGAAGCAGATTAAGGCTTTTGCGCACCGAGAATGCTGCAAGCAGGCGGTCGAAATAAAAATTTTCATCAATTTCAGTATCGCCCCAAGCAAGTATTCTCACGGCAATGCTGCCAATCTGGAAATGTCCGTTGCCTATGTGGCGTCCGTCGTGCGACATTACGCTAACCAAATCGCCCTCATCCACTCCCTCTTCAATGCTGGCGATAGCACCGGAGAACACCCATGGGTGAAAGCGGAGCAGCGACTCTTCCTTGCCTCGTCGTAGTGTTATTTTCTTGTATTCCATAAGTAAACCTATTGTTTATTTAAAGAAGAAGCGATATATGTCGTTGCCGTTGGCAAATAGCAGCAATGCAAAGAGGAATGCCATTCCTGCCATTTGTGCATACTCAAGGAACTTCTCACTCGGTTGTCGGCGTGTGATTATCTCAACGAGCAGGAATAGCACGTGTCCGCCATCGAGTGCCGGAATGGGGAGTATGTTCATAAAGGCGAGAATCACCGAGAGGAATGCTGTAATCGACCAGAATTGCTCCCAGTTCCACGACTCAGGGAAAATGTTGCCAATGGCTCCAAATCCGCCAAGGTTCTTCGCGCCCTCGCGAGTGAACACGTATTTCATCTGGCTCACATAGCTTGTGAGCTTTTCCACACCCAGTTCGATGCCACGAGGAATCGATGCAAATATTGAGTATTCGCGTGTTACGGTGCGATATATGTCGGTGAGCGGAGTGAGCATAATGCCTATCTTTCCGGCTGCATCAACAGCCACTTTCGACTCCATCGGTTTGCCGTTGCGCACAAATCCGATGGTCACATCTTTATCCGGATTCTTGTCAAGCTCTGCCTTGAATATGTCGAAAGATGGAGTGGAAACGCCGTTGATACTCACGATAGAGTCGCTTTTCATTAATCCCGCTTTCACTGCGCCCATTCCCGGCTGAAGGTCAGAGATTACTACCGGCAGACGATAAGCCATAAACAGGTTGCCTTCCTCAGCTTCTTTATTGGCGGTGAAAATGAATCCGTCGGGAATGTTGATATTCACGGTGTCGCACTTGTTGCGAAGCACGGTTACCACCTTTGCATCGAGCATTTTCAGCAGTTCGTCGCCGCTATAATAGGTTAGTTCTTTTCCATCGGCAGCGAGAGGAATATCTCCATCAACGAAACCTACTTTGTGGGCTGTTTCGCTGTACATCATTCCCTCTGTCGCATTGCGGAACGGTATGTACTTCTCGCCCCATGCAAACACGATGCCGGTGTAGATGATTATTGCTAGAATGAAGTTAAAGAGTACACCGCCTACCATGATGAGAAGACGCTGCCAAGCCGGCTTGGAGCGGAACTCCCATGGCTTTGCCGGTTGCTTCATCTGCTCGGTATCCATCGATTCGTCGATCATTCCGGCAATCTTGCAGTAACCGCCAAGTGGCACCCAGCCGATGCCATATTCGGTGTCGCGCCAAGTCATCTTTTCTTCTTCGCCCGGTTTGGGAGCCGGCTTTTTGGGTTTATACTTATAGAGAGTAAACCAAGGATTGAAGAAAAGATAGAATTTCTCAACTTTCACGCCGAAGATGCGTGAGAAAATGTAGTGACCAAACTCATGAATTATCACCAGAATGGCAAATGCCACAATCAGCTGGGCTGCTTTTATCAAAAATGTCTCCATTAAATGTTATTTCCAGATGTAAATATGTAGTTATAAAATTGTAGAAGCGAAATCACGTGCAATTCGGTTGGAGGTCACATAGTCGCTGTATGTAGGCGTCGCGATGTAGGCTACTTCCTCCATAGTGCGTTC
Source organism: uncultured Prevotellaceae bacterium (assembly GCA_945645715.1). Taxonomy (GTDB): domain Bacteria; phylum Bacteroidota; class Bacteroidia; order Bacteroidales; family Muribaculaceae; genus CALZFJ01. Next base: position 8,889 of record CALZFJ010000030.1, read on the forward strand.
GGCTATGCGTGGAATGTCGTTGAATCCAATCTTGTCGTGCAGGAATGCTGCCACGGCAATCTCGTTAGCTGCATTGAGCACGCAAGGGGTATTGCCGCCGCGTTTTATGGCTTCATATGCAATGGCAAGCATGGGGAACTTCTGTATATCGGGGTGCTCGAAAGTCAGGTTGCAATAGTCTTCTACCCTCAATTTGGGGCAATCTGATTTCAGTCGCTTGTCGGGCAATCCAAGAGCATAGCGAATAGGAAGATGCATATCAGGCAGTCCGAGCTGGGCTTTCACTGAGCCATCTACAAACTCCACCATAGAGTGAACTATTGATTGTGGGTGCACCACTACCTCGATGCGGTCGGCGTCAATGCCGAAGAGCCATTTTGCCTCCATCACCTCAAATCCCTTGTTCATCATCGTGGCAGAATCTATGGTGATTTTCGCGCCCATCGACCAGTTGGGGTGCCGCAAAGCATCAGCTTTTGTTACACGGGCCATATCCTCGCGCGACCATGTGCGGAAAGGTCCACCTGATGCCGTGAGTATTAGTTTGCTTACATCTTCATGCCTTTCACCTACAAGGCATTGATAAATTGCTCCATGCTCTGAATCGACGGGATAAATCTTTGTGGTTGACGTCGTAAGCATATTGGTGATGAGTGCACCAGCTACCACAAGTGTCTCTTTGTTGGCAAGTGCAATGTCTTTTCCGGCTTCAATGGCACGGATTGTAGGCTCAAGTCCGCTATATCCCACCATTGCAGTGACCACGATGTCAATCTCAGGTGCTGTAACTATGTCGGCAATGGCTTTTGCCCCACAAGCTACTTCGGTTTCAGTGCCTGCAAGGGCATCACGAAGTTTTTCAAAGCCACTTTCATCGGCTACAATAGCATATCGGGGGCGATATTTGAGCGATTGTTGAATAAGGAGATCAACACTCGTATTGGCTGTCAATACGAATGGTGCAAACTTATCGGGATATTCCGATATAATATCCAGTGTCTGTCGGCCAATTGAGCCTGTGCTGCCTAAAATAGCAATATGTCGTTTATTGTCCACGGTTTGTAAATTCTACATTAGTTAATTAACTGGCGTGATGATTATTAACAGGTGTGCTGAGCCGCATACGCAGTGTCGTTTATCTGCTGAGTTTCGCCTCTCATGCACTTTACACCAATAAAGTTACAAAATTACGAGAATTTCTCGTAATATGGCATATAATCAGCGAAATTTCAAATTATTTAGCACTTTGCTCTGTAAGAAAGGCTGATATAGACTGGAATCATATGGTGGTTATCGGCTGCAAATCCACGATTCCGGGAATGAATTGCGCAACTTGTTCTGCACTTTTGTAAGTTCCTCATAGCTGTCGTCGGTTGCTACATATACTCGAAATTTTCCATTTGATTCAAGTATGCGGAATGTCTGCCCGGTCGATTTATGGTATTCACCAAACTTGCGGGCTTCTTCATAGGAACGTCCCGAAGCAACAACAAGGCAATACTTCCCGATTGTAACTTCATGTGCAGTAGGCATATCTTCTGATATGGTGGTATCGCCAGTCTTTGTCGAATCTTGAGCGGCCTGTTCTGGAAGAGCTACTGCAAGCTCTCGGTTTGCGCCGGTGTCGGCCAGGGCCACAGCGTTATCGCTGCTGTGAATCTTGAAAGAGTCGTTAATCCCGGCAAAGTCGCTCTCCTGACGGTTTACGGCAAGCGGTGTGGATAACACGAATGTCATCACAAGCAGTACAATGATTGAAGCTGCAATCTGCATATACTTCTTGCCGATGCGATACCAGGCAGAAGTTTCTACTACAGCAATGTCTTCTTCCTCTTCCTGCACTGTTGATTGTGGCTGGAGTGATGGGAAACTGAATGTGGCAAAGCCATAGAATTGTGATGCTATGATTTGGTGCTCAAATGGTGAAAAAACAAGTGCACCATCGGCATTGCGTGTGAAGGTGCCTATTCGGCCTATGGCAACCTCTCCTGCAACCTCCACCTGATGCTTTAGTTCGGCTACGGCATCGCGTACCTTCTCACTTGCTGTGGCATATGAGCAACGGTTGCGGCGCACAATAGAGCTCTCGAGCAATCCGTCGCTGAAAGTGAGTGCACCATTAAATCCGTAACTGCGTGAAGGTGGTAGCAATGTGTCATCTACTACGCGGGCACACTGATGCTGCGCGATAAATGCTCCCCAACCGGGAAGTATCACGCAATCATGCTCTCGTAGCAGGTATTCAATATGGTCAACTATCATTTTCACACTACAAATTTAGTCATTTTCTGCCATATCAGCAAGACAATGTAATGAAAAAATGCCATTAGACCTCGAAAAAGTGTTTTTTGGGGGGATAAAGCTCAAGCGAGTTATTGTTTCTTGAATTGCTTTATTTCCTCTTTCGATATGCCATATTTCGCGGCGAGCTCAAGGTCGAGCTTCACTTGCATTTCGTCGTAGCGTAAGCGGTCGAGACGTGCCTTTAGCATATATAGCGTACCATTGGTGGAG
>CALZFJ010000031.1 GCA_945645715.1 uncultured Prevotellaceae bacterium
GATTCTCACATTCGGCAGCTTTTCTATCACACCACTTTCAGCAAGTGCTATGCACTCATCGGGCGTAAGACCAAATTTAGTCTCCTCCTGTGCCACATGTAGCTGCAGCAGCACATTCACAGTGCGGTCAATGCGTCGTGCCTCGCTATCGACACACTCGAGCAGGCGCAAGCTGTCGATGCTGTGTATCAGCGAAACGTAGGGCACCAGTGCGCGCACCTTGTTGGTCTGCAAATGCCCTATAAAATGCCACTCTACATCTTCGGGCATGTCGCGATGCTTCTGCTGAATCTCCTGCACGCGACTTTCACCAAAAATGCGTTGCCCGGCATCATAAGCAGCACGAAGCGCCTCCACCGGGTGGAATTTTGAAACAGCAACGAGCTTCACACCCTCGGGAAGCTCGCTGCTATATTTTGTTATTTGTTTTCCTATATTTTCTAAATCAGTCATTTAATCGACAATTATAGGGTTACATATTCATCATAGAATATTGCTACACATCTCTTTGCCTCACACTTAATTCTTTGCTTCCTTCATTTCGCCGAGCTTCACGGGGAACACGTCCATAATGGCAGTCTCAGTAATCGAGGCTATTTCAAAGTCAGCCATAGTGCCTTTCATGCCCTCCATAAAGTTATCGAGAGCGGCCTGGAAGTTGGCGGCTTGCACGAGTGTAGTAACCGATGTCTTCTTCTCGACAGCAGTCTTCTCATCTACGGTGATGATATTATATTTCACCTTATACCACTTGTCGCCGGTCTCATCATAGAACACCTCGCTAAGCTTCTCGCGCTTCACTGCACTCACCGTGAACTCACCCGAAATAAATGGAGCCATCTCCTCTGTAATACGTGATTCTGCCTCAGTAAACGACAATGCATCAACAAGATACGGCTCATTCACAGCCTTCTGCATTCCCGTCTCAAGCATTCTCACATATTTTACTTTACATTCAAACCAATTTGCCATTTCTCTTTCCTTTTTTAGTTATTTCGCTGCAAAGTTACACATTTATGCCAAAACTACTATACTAAAAAATCAAAAAATGAAAACGAAAGACACAACTCTCACATTCCAAGGTCAGCCAAGCTCTTCCCCACCATATTGGCATTATAGAATCGTGCATCATTCGTAACATTCTGCCCCACAAATGGCGGACAAGCATATCGATAGTCCGAACTCGGTATCTCTATCTCAGCCACAGTAAGTCCTTCAAGAGCGCCGTGAAACTCATCTACCTCCCACATATTTCCCTCAAAGGGAACCAAGTGCCGCGTTTTGCTGATAATAGGCTGCGCACAAAGCCCCGAGAGCATCTCCCGGGCATCAGCTACTGGAATATCATATTCATATTCACTGCGAGTGTCGCCCACTGTACGCCCCTTTATTGTCAGTCGTGCACGCTCACCAATCAGCCTCACACGCACAGTGCCATTCACCGTGCGCGATATATATCCTTGCTCTATGCAGCGAGTCTCTACCGCCATAGCCTTGTAGCTATCGTCGGTAACCAGATATTTATGTTCTATCTCCTTTCCCATAATTCTTTGTCGTTTTTTGTAAGAAATTTTGCACAAATATATGCTTTATGTCACAAATAAGCTAAAATCAAATCGTTTTTTTGTGTAAAATACGTTTTTTCAACTAATAAATAAGAGTTTCAGCACATTTTATTATCAATAAAAATTACTAATTTTGCAACCCGAAAAACAAAAAACTTGCAATTATAGATGCTTAGAAAGATTCTGTTTTTTAGTTTAACACTCATCTGTGTTGTTGTTTCGACTGCGACTGCCGTTGCACAACACCCTATCGCTCCCACCGTGGTGAAAGGTGTGGTGCGCGACTCTCTTACTCGCGACCCGCTCCCTTTCGTGGCTATTTTCCTGCGCGGCTCCGACCGTGGTATCATGACCGACGAGAACGGGAAGTTTTCCATCACCACTTCGGTCAATTTCATCAGCCTCGAAGTTTCCACAATGGGATATACCACAAAGAATGTATTCGTCAATAAAGGTGAAACCAACAATATAACCGTCGATCTCGTCCCCACCGGTGTGGCTCTCAAAGAGCTGGTGGTGAAACCTAAAAAGGAAAAATACTCCAAAAAGAACAATCCTGCCGTGGAATTTGTGAAACGCCTCATGGCGCAAAAGCACGGCTACGACCCGAAAAATCACGACTACTACAACTATAACAAATATGAAAAAATAACCATGGGCCTCAACGACTTCTCCGAGAAACAGAAGAAAAACTGGCTCATGGGAAAATTCAAATTTATTTTCGACTACCTCGACACCTCCGAGGTTTCGGGAAAGCCTATCCTCACTGTGTCGGTTAAAGAAAAAGTGAGCGATTGCCACTATCGTCGCTCGCCTGAAAGCACAAAGGAAATTGTGCGTGGCACCAAGCGTGCAGGTATCGACGAGGCTTTCGACCAAGAGAGCGTGCAGCGATTCCTCGAAGACGTGTTCCGCGAAATCGACATCTTCAGCAACGATGTGCCAATGATGCAAAACCGCTTTGTCAGCCCTCTATCGAAAATCGGCGTAGATTACTATAAATACTACCTCAGCGACACCATCAACGTTGATGGCGTGAAGTGCATCGAACTCAGCTTCTCTCCTTTCACTCCCGAGTCGTTCGGCTTCTTGGGCCGCATCTATGTGCCTCTCAACGATTCCACACTCTTCATCAAGCGCGTGAAGCTAAATGTGCCCAAGTCGATAAACCTCAACTATGTGGAGAGCATCACAATCATTCAAGATTTCGTGAAAGCCCCCGATGGCACTCGCATCAAGACTCGCGACGACATGACTGTGGAGTTCCAGATAATGAAGGGAACTCAAGGGCTCTATGCACGCCGCACCACCTGCTACGACAATCACAACTTCGATGCTCCTGCCGACTTAGGCGTCTTCGACCACGAGGGAAAAACCTTCGTCAATGCCGATGCCGAGTTTATGCCCGACGAATTCTGGAAGGAAAACCGACAAGTGCCCATCAAGGATAAGGAAAATGCAATAAAGGGACTGCTCACAAGGCTACGCGAAGTACCCATTTTCTATTGGACCGAAAAAGTAATCACCGTGCTCGTGTCGGGCTATATCTCAACTTCTAAAGACAGCAAATTCGACTTCGGACCGATGAACACCACCCTCAGCGGAAACCCCATAGAAGGCATGAGAATGCGTGTGGGTGGTATGACTACTGCCAATCTAAGCAAGCACTGGTTTGCCCGTGGTTATGTTGCCTACGGTATGGGCGACCAAAAGCTGAAATATAATGGCGAGCTCGAATATTCTTTCAGCGAAAAGAAGTATCATTCGCGTGAATTTCCCATTCATTCCATTAAGTTGTCACACAAATATGATGTCGATCAGCTTGGTCAGCACTATTTCTTCACAAATATGGATAATGTCTTCCTTGCACTCAAGCGCAAGCGCGACGACAAAATGACCTACCTCCGCAAGACCAATCTCGACTATACCCTCGAAACCGAAAGCGGCTTCTCACTTCAGCTCGGCTTTGAGCACGACATTCAGGAGGCTACTCAGGTGCTCCCGTTCATCGACGGTTATGGCAATGTGTATAACCGCTATCGCGAGGCGATGTTCAATGTCACTCTGCGCTATGCCCCGGGTGAAAAATTCTATCAGACCAAGAGCTACCGAATACCTATCAACCTCGACGCTCCTGTTTTCACCCTCACCCACACCTATGCACCAAAAGGGTTCATGGGCAGCATGTTCACCGTCAATAAGACTGAGCTGAGCATTCAGAAGCGCTTCTGGTTTTCGGCCTTCGGTTACACCGATATTATCCTCAAGGCCGGGAAAGTGTGGAGCGAGGTATCTTATCCCAACCTCCTCCTCCCCAATGCCAACCTCTCCTACACCATTCAGCCCGAATCTTATCCGCTCATGAACGCGATGGAGTTTGCCAACGACCAATATCTCTCCTGGGATTTCACCTACTGGGCTAATGGTGCCATACTCAACCGTATTCCGCTTATCAAGTATCTCAAACTTCGCGAAGCCTTCTCGTTCCGCGGCCTGTATGGTAAGCTTAAGGATAGCAATAATCCCGAGCTTAACAACAAGCTTTTCCGTTTCCCGACTTCAGCCCATTGCAAACCAATGGATAAGGAGCCTTATATGGAGATTGGTGTCGGGCTTGATAACATATTTACCATTCTTCGCCTCGACTATGTGTGGCGTCTCACCTATCGCGACACTCCCGGTGTGGATAAGAGCGGTCTCCGCATACAGCTCCACTTCACCTTCTGACGTCTGAAAAAAAGCCCCTGCCACAGCCGTATGCGTAGCAGGGGTTTATAATTCACTTGAAGAGCGTTTTTGCTATCGGCACTCTATTCCTTAATCAATGTATCGCTTTGCAAGCTGCGTAAATTCATCAATGCGTCGGTCGCGAAGGAAAGGCCACCAGCGGCGCACTTGCTCCGACCGCGTGAGGCTCACCTCCACCACCTGCTCCACCTCGGCATCAGCCGGTGCCTGATAAAGGAACTCGCCCTGCGGCCCTGCCACAAAACTGCTGCCCCAGAAGTGTATGCCATTCGTCATTCCCGATGGGTCGCTCTCATGCCCGGTTCGGTTCACCGAAATTACGGGGAGACCGTTAGCCACGGCATGGGCACGCTGTGAGATTATCCATGCATCGCGCTGGCGGGTCTTTTCAGCTTCGGTGTCACTGCTCTCCCACCCTATTGCTGTGGGATAGATGAGCATATCGGCTCCTTTCAGTGCCATTATGCGTGCAGCCTCAGGATACCATTGGTCCCAGCACACAAGCACACCAAGCCTACCCACAGAGGTATCGATAGGCTCAAAGCCAAGGTCGCCGGGCGTAAAATAGAATTTCTCATAGTATGCCGGATCATCAGGGATGTGCATCTTACGGTATTTTCCGGCAATAGTTCCATCTTTCTCGAAAACCACTGCCGTGTTGTGATAAAGTCCTGCTGCACGACGCTCAAAGAGCGACGTAACGAGCACTATGCCAAGCTCCTTGGCAAGTGCAGCATATTCAGTAGTTTCGGCTCCCGGTATTGCCACTGCAAGGTCGAAATTGTCGGTCGATTCCACTTGGCAGAAGTAGAGTGAGTCATGCAGCTCTTGCAGCACTACAAGCTCAGCACCCTGCTGCGCCACTTGGCGCACCTTATCCTTGAGGCGGGCACGATTATCGGCAACGTGAGCCGTATTGGCTTGCTGCACTATTCCTATTTTTAATGTCTTTTCCATCGTGTTCATAATTAATTCGTTAGCTATCTATTCCTCTATCACTCCCTTGGGCAATTGCATAGTCACGCAGTGCAGCGAGCCATGTTGCTTTATCAGTGCACGGCAATCAATGCCCACCACTCTGCGACCGGGGAAAGCCTCGGCAATTAGTTTTAAAGCCCTCTGGTCATTGTCAGGCTGTGCATAAGTAGGCACAAGCACATGATTGTTTGTAACGAGGAAATTGGCGTATGTAGCGGGCAGCCGTAATCCGTCTTCATCATAGATGGCATCGGGGAATGGCAATTTGATAAGTCTAAACGGCTTGCCGTCGGCATTCGTAGCCTCTTTCAGCTCCCGCTCCATCTTCTTCAGCTCCTTATAGTGTGAGTCTTCGACATCGTCACAGCCTACATAGAGAATAGTGTCATTGGGAGCAAAGCGTGCAAGGGTGTCGATGTGTCCGTCGGTATCATCACCTTCAAGTGCTCCATAATGAAGCCACACAATCTTTCTTGCATTAAACACCTTCTTGAGATACGCATCTATCTGCTCAAATGTCATGTGCCCATTGCGGTTAGTCGATGTCATGCACTCCTCAGTGGTGAGTATGCACCCCTTTCCGTCGCTCTCTATCGACCCTCCTTCGAGCACAAATTCCAGATGATCCTCCATAGGACATTCAAAAGCCCCAAGAAATTCAAGATTCCGGTTTATCAGGTTGTCATGATTGGCGGCAAACTTCATTCCCCAGGCGTTAAACACAAAATCCATCAACACCGGACGTCCGTCGCTGTCAATCTTGGTGATAGGTCCAAAGTCGCGTGCCCAGGTGTCGTTGGTCGCTATTTGGAATGGTGAAAGTCGCCACTTGTGTGGACTGTCTATGCTGTCACTGAGTTTTATCGGGTCGATAGGCGATGCCACTATCAAGTGCTCATCTTCAAGTATGGCACATGCTATGTTTTTGTAACATTCAGTCACTTCATCGAGCATATAGTTCCAGTCGGTATGCTCGTGAGGCCATGCTATAAGCACAGCCGATTGCGGTTCCCACTCCGCGGGAAGTCGAAAGTTTTTTTCCAAAATATATCGTTCGTTATTGTTATGTTTTCGCTAAAATGTCGTCAGCTGAAATTCGGTCGCATTATCAGCCATCATCTTCGCCAAACTCCGATAGTGAATCCCACACTGAGTTCTCCGATTCAAGAATCTCCTCTATGTAATCCACATATCCCGTTTTTGGCGATAAGCCCAATTCCTCGCACCAATCCATGTAAGCCTCTTTCAGTTTCTCATCATCATTTAATTGGCGCTGGAACTCACTCTCTACAAAGTCAATACTTCGATGCTGGTCGATTATTGCACGAATAGTCTCTTCTATATCCATAATCAGCATTATTGAAATTTGTCGCTCAAATTTAGCATTTTCTTGGCAAAAACGCACTAATATAATTGTTAAAATTCATAACATTAGCCTCTTTAGTTTCTCTTTTTAGTAATTTTGCCACATAATAATGATTCTTTATGATTATGAAGTCAATAAAATATCTATTATCAGCTTTTATTTTGCTTTTTTTAGCAGCCTGCAGCAAGAGCGACGACGAATTGCTCCGCGTTATTCCCGAGCACCCTTCGATGGTAGTGAAAATCAATATGGCATCTATCTGCCAAAGCAACAATCTGCTCTCCGACGATGGGAATCTCACCATCTCAAGCCGGCTCAATGAGGTGCTTAGCGAATACAGCAACTCTTTCAGCTCGCGTATTATCAAGTCGTTGCCGGCTTCGGGCATCGATTTCTCCGGGTGTGCTTATTTCTTCAGTGCTTCTGCAGAATTTTCCTCTGAGTTCATAGCTACACTCCGTGATAGCGGTGCTGCCAAGAAATGGATATGCAGTCTTTGCAACGAAAATTCCATGCAGAGCGCAAAAGGAATCGATTATATTTTGAATAACGGCACTTTCTACGCCATCGACGGTGATGTGCTTTTCATCGGTGCAGCCAAGTCGTCGAGCAACATTGCCAAGCTCACCGACGCCGTGGCTGCAATGATGAAGCGTGACGGAAAACGACTTGCCGACAATCCTACAATCACCGATGCCGTCAAGGGTGATGCCGATGCCACGGCCTATCTTGCCGTTTCATCACTTTGCAAGCAGTCGGCTTTGAAACGATTGAATTTCTCGGGCTTGTCGCTCACCGACATACTCAGTGGCATGGAAATCGACGCTCTTGTCCTCAACGTAAATCTCGCTGAGTCGCTCAAAGTTGATGCCCGCGTGATTGCGAAGCCCACTTCTGCCTACAAGATGATGTTTGGCTCGCTCATTTCCAAGCCTTCTGCCGATTTCCTCAAGATTATGCCGGCTTCTATGACCACAATGTTCTCGGCAAGCCTGCGCGGAAACGTGCTTCTGCAAATGCAGCCTGTAAGCACTCTTCTCGCTTCGGCAAGGGCTTTCCCGATTATCCGCGATTTCGATTTCAAGAAAATAATCAACACCATTGATGGTCCGGTTGCAATTGGTGTAAGCGTCGACCCCGATTTCATTGATGAATATAATGTGGTAGTGGCTATGGCTTCAACCGACACCGATGCTGTTATTGCCGAGCTAAATCGCGTGGCTTCAAAATATGGCAAACACCCGCAAAGCGTGGGCAACGAGAACGTCTATGAATATTTCAACCAGCGCATCACAGTGGGCGTACTTAACAATCGCTACGTTTATTTCAAGCTGAACACCGACGATATCGACACCACCCCGGTTGCCGACGACGAGGTGAAAAAGCTGTTCGCCGAGTCACCTATCTGCTTGAATGTTAATGTCGAAGACTTCAATGTGGCTCTTGCCTTTGAGTCGAGCGAGAAAATTTCATGTAAGGTCAATACTCTTGGCGAGAATCCTTCTGCGCTTCTCACCCTCGTTACGGGGCTTTGTCGCTTAGAATCCTCGTCACACACCTACGATGACGAAGGCTTCTCGACCGATGACGACGACTACGGCAGCGCAGCTCCCATCGATGAAATGGTTTCATTCTGACGCTCCGTTTTAAGTGAGCATCCTCATTTTTCAGCCGATAATCGATGTTCCGTCGATATCGGCAATACGGTGTGTGAGAGGCTCCACATTGTCGGCTCGTGTCTGCACGGTCATGGTGCAGAGGTTGTCGAATTCTTGCGACAAAATGGTAAGATTCTCGGTTTTCACCAATTTCATCACATCGTTCATTCCAAGATACGGGAACGAGAACGACACTGTACCCTGTTCGTGACACTCGATGATTTCTCCGGCTCTTATAGCTTCGGCTGCTGCTTCACGGTATGCCACAATCAGCCCCGACGTACCAAGCTTTATGCCACCGAAGTAGCGCACCACCACTATCACCACATTCGTAAGCTCAAAGGAGTTGATTTGCCCGAGAATCGGCTTCCCTGCCGTTCCCGACGGCTCACCGTTGTCGTTGCTGAGAAACTCGGTGCGTGCCGCCCCAATCATATACGCCCAGCACACGTGGCGTGCATCATAGTATTCCTTCTGGTAGCGCTTTATCACCTCCTTCGCCTCGTCGGCTGTTGCCACGGGTACTGCGAAGGAAATGAATTTGCTCATTTTCTCCTTATATAGTCCCTCACTGGGTGCTTTCAGTGTCTTGTAGTAATCGCTCAATTTCTACCTTATATTATATAACAAAAAATAGGATTATCTTCTTTCTCTCTGCGAAGATAACCCTATTTTATTTATTCGCCAAATATCGACACCGAAATATCAATATTTATGATCCTTTCCTTCCATCTCCTCAGGTGTGATAGGCTTGCGTGTAAGCGACCACCACGCATAGATGATGTAGGCTGCCACAAACGGCACGAGCAGCGAAACTATGCTCATCGCCGTGAGCGTAAACTCGCTCGACGAACTGTTGGCAATGGTCAGCGAGCTTTGCATGTCGAGCAACGACGGATAGTATGCTGTGTTGTTGTATCCGGCAATCCAGAAGAGGCAGAGCACCACAAGCACAGTGCCTATGCCACATGGCCATATTCCGTTGTCATAGTCCTTAGTGAAGGCTGTGCGACCTATTGCATAGAGCACGAGCACCACTCCCACCACAAACACTATGGCTACCCACCACATCTCAATCAGGTTCCAGTAGTATTTGTTGGCAACCACAGTGATAGTACCGTCGTTAGCCCATTGATAGCCATCGGCAAGCATCAGGCAGATTGCATAAGCCACAAATAGCACTGCAAAGGCTATGCCATAGCGCATCACCATAAACTTGCAGCGCTCCTTAAAAGGCAGTCCGCCATCTATCGTCTTGATGAAGAACATTGCAGCAAGTGTGCGGGCAAGCAGAAGCACTACCAAGCCGAGCAGTATGTTTTCCCAGCAAAGGAAGGCCTCAAAACCATGTGTCGGTGCCCATGTCGAGATTATCGGTGATGCTCCACTCACCAGGTTCTGCTTCGAGATTGTAAACTCTGCGCCAAAGAAGAAAGTGCTCACAGCTGCGCCGAGCAAGATACAAGCCAATGCTCCGCCTATCGAAAGGAACATATCATATACTCGTGTGCCATACACATTACCCTTCTTTGAGCGGAACTCATAGCTCACTGCCTGTAGCACGAAGGTGAGTAGTATGAGAATCCACACCCAGTAGGCTCCGCCGAAGCTGGTTGAGTAGAATAACGGGAATGAAGCAAAGAATGCTCCACCAAACACCACAAGCGTAGTAAACGACAATTCCCACTTGCGGCCAAGGGCATTCACCATCATGGTGCGCTCCATTTCGTTGCGTGCCTCAAAGAGCAGTGATTGTCCGCCTTGTATCATTAGCAGGAAAACCAGTATGGCGCCCAACACTGAAATCAGGAACCACCAGTATTGTTGAAGAAATTCGAGTGTAAACATATCTATTAATGTATTAAACAGGTGAATTATAATTGAGCTTTATCTAAGTCTTCTTTCGATTTCTTCGAGATTTGGCTTAGCATAATCTTGAATTCGGCTGCCAGGAATCCCACAAACACCACCACAAAGATGAAGAAGGTTATCATCACCGATGTAGTCGGGATTGCCGATACGGCTGCGCAGTTGGGGAGCAATCCCTCGATGGTCCATGGCTGGCGTCCCACTTCAGCTACTATCCAGCCTGCCTCACTGCATATCCACACAAGTGGTATCGAGGCTATGGCAATGAGCTGAATCCAGCGGTTACCGGTGAGCAGGTTCTCCTTCTTGTACACGAAGAAGAGCACAAGCACAAAGAAGAGCATGAAATATCCTCCAAGCACCACCATTATGTGGAACGAATAGAACACAAGCGGAATATTGGGAATTGCCTCCTCCACACTGTTGAGATAGCCATAGCCGAAATAATCGAAGTTGGCTTTCAGCTCTGCTCTTGCAGCGTCCATAGCAGCATTGTCGCCCTGTGCCTTGGCTGCATCGAAGTTGCGCAGTGCCTCTTGCGCAAGTTTTCCTCGGCTGATACGCTCGGCATACGATACCGTGTTCACAGTGTCGCCATTGGCATCAATCGAAATACCCTTCACCAAGTCGCTCACTCCCGGAACGAATGAGTTCATGTCGCCATTGGCAAGTATCGACAGTCCGTATGGTATCGAGATGTCAAAGAGAAATTCATCTTCGTCATTGTCGTGTGTCTTTGCCGGATTAAGGATTCCCATTGCCACAATGGATTGTCCTTGGTGTCCGTGATAGAGTCCTTCCATCGCTGCAAGCTTCATAGGCTGCACACGCGATACCACCTTTGCCGATCCGTCGCCTGAGCCTGCCGTGAGCACTATACCCACAAGTCCTACCCAAGCACCCACCTTGATGCTGCGCATTGCCATTGCCACATTGCGCTTCTTCAGCAGCAGCCATGCACTCACGCCCACCACAAACACTCCGGCCAGTGTCCAGCCACTAAGTACGGTGTGGATAAACTTGTTCACTGCCACAGGCGAAAGCACAAGTGCCCAGAAGTCGGTCATCACATTGCGCATCTGCTCAGGGTCAAATTCCATACCCACAGGATACTGCATCCAAGCATTTGCCACAAGAATACACAGTGCCGAAATCGATGCTCCGAGTGCTGTGTGCCATGTATTGGCAAGGTGGTAATTAGTTGTGAGATTCTT
>CALZFJ010000032.1 GCA_945645715.1 uncultured Prevotellaceae bacterium
GTGCCCATCCTCGGCATTGTAGAAAATATGTCGTGGTTCACGCCTGCCGCCCACCCCGATGAGAAATACTTCATCTTCGGCAAAGACGGCGGAAAGAACCTCGCTGAGGCTCTCGACGTGAAACTCCTGGGTCAAATACCGCTGGTGGCAGGAATATGCCGTGGCGGCGACGACGGCGTGCCTGTGACGCTCCAGAACAGCGTGTCGGGGGCTTCGTTCCTCACCCTCGCCCGCACCGTGGCTGAGGTGGTCGATGCCCGCAACGCCACCCTGCCGCCCACCGAGAAAGTCCACCTCCAATAAATCATACAGCCAACAAAAGGACTCGACCAAAATGAAAGGAACAAATGCACGACTGACAGTGGCGGCTGCAATACTCGCTATTTTCTGCACCACCGCGTGGGCACAGCCTACGGTGACATCGGGATTTGACAAGCTCGACCAGTGGACCGAAAAGTGCCACCGTGAGCGTCCGCTCACACTCGGCTACCCATGCAACCAGGTATCCGACCTCACCGACTTCTACAAGTGGTACACCGCCAACCAGATGGAGAATTTCCTCATCAACAATGCCGGCGACCCATTCGGCAAAGTGGGTGCTCTGTCGTCGGGAGCATTTGAGCGCGAAGTGATTGAGTTTTTCGCCCCAAAATACGGATTCTCGCCCGATGACCTGTGGGGAATGGTGACTATGAGCGGAACCGACGGCAACAACCACGGCATATACTTCGGTGCAAACTTCTTAAAGCACAAGACCGGCAAAGAGCCTATCGTGTATGTTTCCGACGAAGCTCACTACAGCAACTTCCGCCTGTGCGACCTCCAGAACCTCGATGTACGCCTCATCAAGAGCGATGATATGGGCTGCATGATTCCCGACTCGCTTGAAGCCGCTCTCGACACTTCCCGACCATGCCTGATGGTATATGCCATGGGAAGCACCTTCAAGGGCGCTATCGACGACCAGAAGGCTTTAAACCGCGTGCTGGCACGCCACCCCGAGATGGCTGTGTATCGCCACATCGACGCAGCACTCTTTGGCGGCTACCTGCCATTCACCAAGCATCGCCACATGGTCGATCGCCGCGAGGTGGGCTTTGAGTCGATTTCTATCAGCGGACACAAATTCTTCGGCATCGACAGCCCTTGCGGCTTGTTTATCACCACACGCGAGGTATATGACAACCAGACCACCTTCGACATTCCCTACCTAAACGCCAATATGCGAATGATTAGCTGCTCGCGCTCGGGCATTGAGCCGCTGAAGTTCTGGTGGCTCATACAGAAGATTGGCGAGCGTGGCTGGACAGCCCAAGCCACTCAAATGCTTGAGTGCACCGACTATCTCAAGCAGCAGCTCACAGCCATAGGCTGGCCCTGCTGGAGCAACGACTACAGCAACACCGTGTTCTTCCGCCGCCCCTCCGACGAGATTGTAGCACACTACAACCTTGCCAACAGCGAAGACCCGCGTTTCGGCGGAAAGCTTTCGCATGTGGTGGTGATGCAGCACGTCACCCGCGAAGCCATAGACTGCTTCATCAGCGCTCTGAAAAACGACCAGAAGCGTCGCTGAAGATTTACCAAGTCCCCCCACACCAAGCCTCCACTGCATGTCGTTATTCACCAATGCAGCAGCCGCCGTAGAGCGGAGCGAGCAGCGTGCCGGAGGTACGCGATAATGGTTAGCCCCACACAGGCAGTGCCGGAGGTACTGGCTGTGTGGGGTAGCGATTATAACAAAAGAGATAGTGTGTCGTAGATACACGATTATGGTAGCTCAAATTATGGTAGCTCAAAAAAACGTAAGCATCCTAAACCAACCGTTTGGCTACGGCAAATTCCGGATGCTTACACAAAAACCACCCCACACCTAATGAAAAAAAAGATGCCTCCCGATGAGGGGAAGCATCTTGTGGTATTTGTTATCGGGTTATTCCGCGTGGAATTAACCGTTAACTTTCTTCATGTGTGCGATGAGCTCGAGAACCTTGTTAGAGTAACCGATCTCGTTGTCGTACCAAGAAACAACCTTAACGAAAGTGTCGGTCAAAGCGATACCGGCCTTAGCGTCGAAGATTGAAGTACGAGTGTCACCAAGGAAGTCAGAAGAAACAACTGCATCTTCAGTGTAACCAAGAACACCCTTGAGTTCGCCCTCAGAAGCCTCCTTCATTGCAGCGCAAATCTCAGCATAAGTGGCAGGCTTAGCCAAGTTTACAGTAAGGTCAACTACAGAAACATCGAGAGTAGGAACGCGCATTGACATACCGGTCAATTTGCCGTTGAGCTCAGGAATAACTTTACCTACAGCCTTAGCAGCACCTGTAGAAGACGGAATGATGTTGCCCGAAGCAGCACGACCACCGCGCCAATCCTTCATTGAAGGACCGTCAACAGTCTTCTGAGTAGCAGTAGTAGAGTGAACAGTAGTCATAAGACCATCGGTGATACCAAACTTGTCGTTGAGCACCTTAGCGATAGGAGCCAAGCAGTTAGTAGTACAAGAAGCGTTAGAAACGAACTTAGTTCCCTTCTCATACTTGTCGAAGTTAACACCGCAAACAAACATAGGAGTAGCGTCCTTTGAAGGAGCCGACATAACAACATACTTAGCACCGGCGTCGATGTGAGCCTGAGCCTTCTCCTGAGTCAAGAAAAGACCAGTAGATTCAACAACATACTCAGCCTCTACCTCGTTCCACTTAAGGTCGGCAGGATTGCGCTCTGCAGTCACGCGGATCTTGTTGCCGTTTACGATAAGCTGGCTGTTCTCAACATCGGCTTCGATAGTACCCTCGAATGCACCGTGCATTGTATCGTATTTGAGCATGTATGCCAAGTAATCAACCGGGCAAAGGTCATTGATACCTACAATCTGAATGTCATCTCTGTTCTGAGCTGCACGGAAAACGAAACGTCCGATACGTCCGAAACCATTAATACCTACTTTAATCATGTTACAAAAAAATTTTATTTGGTTAAAATTGTTCCTGAATTTTCAAAGCTCTCAGAGCCTTGCATTTCACACCGCAAAATTAATAATTATTTTTGAAACAATATTAGTGTAGAGAGGAAAAATAATGGAAATTTTTCCTTAATTTTAGATAAATAATCGGGCGAGTGAAATGTTTGCCTTGCAAGAGCCGTAAAAGTGACTTATTTTTCGCGCATAAACACGTTGATAGGCGTGCCCGAGAACTCCCAGTTTTCGCGTATCTTATTCTCAAGATAGCGTCGATATGGCTCTTTCACCCACTGCGGAAGGTTGCAGAAGAAGATAAATGTGGGCACCGCTGCTCCCTTGAGCATGGTGATATATTTTATCTTCACATATTTGCCCTTGTTGGCTGGTGGCGGATAGGCGGCAATAGCCTCCTGCATCACATTGTTGAGCTTCGAGGTGGGTACGGTGCGCCGGCGGTTCTCATACACCTTTGCGGCACTCTCAAGCACCTTGAGAATGCGCTGCTTGGTGAGCGCCGAGCCGAAGATGATGGGGAAGTCGGTGAATGGCGCAAAACGCGAGCGAATGGCGTTCTCGTAGGTCTTGATAGCCTCCTGGCTCTTGTTCTCCACGAGGTCCCACTTGTTCACGCACACCACAAGTCCCTTCTTGTTGCGCTGAATGAGCGAGAATATGTTGGCGTCCTGGGTCTCAATTCCGCGTGTAGCGTCGATCATGAGAATGCACACGTCGGCATTCTCAATGGCGCGGATGCTTCGCAGCACCGAGTAGTACTCTATATCCTCGTTCACCTTGTTTTTCTTGCGTATTCCGGCAGTATCGACAAGGTAGAAGTCGAAGCCAAACTTATTATAGCGTGTGTAGATGCTGTCGCGTGTGGTTCCGGCAATATTTGTGACGATGTTGCGCTCCTCGCCGATAAAGGCATTCACAATCGACGACTTGCCACTGTTTGGACGGCCTACAATGGCAAATTTGGGCAGATTCTCGAGTTTTTCGCTCTCCTCATCGGTCTTGGGGAGCAATCGCACCACTTCATCGAGGAGATCGCCTGTACCCGAGCCGTTCACTGCCGAGATGGAGAACGGGTCGCCGAGACCGAGCGAATAAAACTCAGCCGAGGCATATACGCCCTCATTGTTGTCGGCTTTGTTGGCAACGAGAATCACGGGTTTCTTGCAGCGGCGCAATATGTCGGCAACGTGGTCGTCGAGGTCGGTGACGCCATTCTTGATATCCACCAAGAAGAGAATCACATCGGCCTCGTCGATGGCAATCGACACCTGCTTGTTGATTTCCTCCTCAAAGATATCGTCGGAATTAACCACCCAGCCGCCGGTATCCACTATCGACAGCTCATTGCCGCACCACTCCACCTTTCCATACTGGCGGTCGCGCGTTGTGCCCGAAGTGTCATCGACGATAGCCGAACGAGTCTGCGTCAGGCGATTGAAAAGTGTGGATTTGCCCACATTTGGGCGGCCCACTATAGCTACTAATTTACCCATAATTCCAGTTGTTGTTGTTTTCTTTGTTACTCTTTCCCAATTAGTCTTATAAGTCCTATTAGTCTAATTAGTCCTATAAGTCTAATTGGAGCTATCACTCCTTGTAGCCGAAGGCACGGAGCTTATTGTCGCGGTTGCGCCAGTCCTTCTCCACCTTCACATACAGCTCGAGCATCACCTTCTTGCCGAAGAACTGCTCAATGTCCTTTCGAGCCTCGATGCCCACCTGCTTGAGCTTGGCACCGCCACGACCTATGATAATGCCCTTCTGGCTGTCGCGCTCCACAAAGATAACAGCCATGATGTGGATAGAGTTCTCCGTCTCGTGGAATTTTTCCACAAGCACCTCAGTGGCATAAGGCACCTCCTTGTCGTAGTCGAGCAGAATCTTCTCGCGGATAATCTCGGTGACGAAGAATCGCGCGGGCTTGTCGGTGAGCGCGTCTTTGCCGAAGAACGGCGGCGAGTCGGGCAGAAGCTCCACAATGCGCTTCATGATGCTCGACACATTGAATTTAGCCAGTGCCGAGGTGGGGAACACCTCAGCCTGCGGCAGAATTTCCTTCCAGCGGTCGATAATGCGCTCTAAGTCGTCGTTGCCTTTGAGCAGGTCGATCTTGTTGATGACGAGCAGCACCGGGAAGTTGCGGTTGGCTGCCACGCGGTCGAGGAACGCACGGTTTTTTGTAGGGTCCTCCACCACGTCGGTCACATAGAGCAGAATGTCGGCATCGACAAGAGCCTCCTGCGAGAACTCAAGCATACTCTCCTGCAACTTGTATTTGGGCGAGAGCACTCCGGGAGTGTCGGAGAACACAATCTGGTAGTCGTCGGCATTGACGATGCCCATGATGCGGTGGCGCGTGGTCTGCGCCTTGGCGGTGATAATCGACAGTCGCTCGCCCACCAGCTCATTCATGAGGGTGGATTTTCCTACATTAGGGTTACCCACAATGTTTACGAATCCTGCTTTATGCATAAGTCTCTGTTTGCAATTACTTCATTATTAGGCTACAACAGCCCATGCAGCCGTGCGTGGTGCTGTGTAATATCAAAAAATCTCACGTTCCTCGTGGCACCGATGAGGGCTGCGAGGAATGTGAGATTAATTATGTCGTGTGATTAGAAACCCCAGACGATATACATTGCGCCCCAGGTGAAACCTGCGCCGAATGCAGTGAGCACAATCTTGTCGCCCTTCTTGAGCTTACCCTTATGCTCGTCGAGGCACAATGGAATTGATGCTGCGCTGGTGTTGCCATAGTGCTCAATGTTCACAAGCACCTTCTCGCTCTCGATGCCGAGGCGGTCGCCTACAGCCTCGATGATTCGCAAGTTGGCCTGATGCGGAACAAACCAGTCGATATTCTCAACGGTGAGGTTGTTGCGCTTCATCACGTCCTGCGACGAAGTGAGCATGTCGGTCACAGCGTGCTTATACACTGCGCGACCCTCTTGATACACATAGTGCTCGTCGGCATCGACAGTTTCGTGCGAGGCAGGACGTGCCGAGCCACCCGCCTTCATGAGCAAGTGAGGCAATCCGATGCCATCAACGTGGAACACGCCATCAATGATTCCCACATTCTCCTCCTTGGTCGGCTCCACGAGCACTGCTCCGGCGGCGTCGCCGAAGAGCGGACAGGTGCTGCGGTCCTTGTAGTTGGTCATACTCGACATCTTCTCGGCAGCCACCACAATCACTTTCTTGTACATACCGCTGCGCACATAGGCGGCGGCAGCCTGAAGCGACACGATAAAGCCGGCGCAAGCAGCCTGAATGTCATAACCATAGGCATTCACGGTGCCACAGCCCTGGGCGATAACCGATGCCGTAGAGGGGAAGCGGTAGTCGGGGTTAGAAGTGGCGCAGATAATCATATCCACGTCGGCAGCAGCCGTGTGGGTCTCTTCGAGCAGCTTGTTCACTGCCTTAATACCCATATACGACGACCCGAGAGTTTCATCTTTGAGAATACGGCGCTCTTTGATTCCCACGCGGGTGGTAATCCACTCATCGTTGGTATCGACCATGCGCGACAGCTCATCGTTGGTGAGCACATAGTCGGGGACATAAGATGCAATACCCGTAATTTTTGCGTTAAGCATACTTTTCTATTGGTCAATAACGTATTGAAAAATCAATGAATTATTGAAATAAGGAAATATATCCTAAATATCACTGCGGAGGCTTTATTTAGGATATCATTTGCTTATTCCAATTTAGTGCATCGCGAAAAGCGTGTTTACCCGCCGATTACACGGCAGCGTCTTTCTCGATAGCAATTTTTCCTCTGTAGTAGCCACACTCAGGGCATACAGTGTGATAAAGGTGCCATGCGCCGCAGTTGGGGCAAAGTGCAAGTGTAGGAGCTACAGCCTTGTCGTGAGTTCTTCTCTTGGCTGTTCTTGTCTTCGATTGTTTTCTTTTAGGATGTGCCATCTTGTTATATAATTTTTAATTGTTATCTTTTAGTTTCCTTAGTGCCTCCCAGCGTGGGTCGCACGGGAAATTGTCATCATTCACATTGTCACTTTCGCCTTCGCCGTCGCTCCAGCCCTCGGCATCTTCCTCGGCAATGGTGGCGCGGTGAGCATCGAGCTGTGCCTGCATCGCAGCATCGCAGCCTCCCTCGGGGTGCACGTGCTTGATGGGGATAGTGAGCATTATAGTGTCGAAAATCAGCCCCGCCACATTCATGGTGTTGCTGCTCTCGGCGATAACGATCACATTGTCGGCATCGTCGCTGTATTCTTCGCCATATTTCACACTCACGCGATACTCGGCATCCACGCGGTGCGACATCTGCTCAAGGCAGCGGTCGCAGGGAATTCCAAGCTCTCCCGCCACTGTGATACACAGCTCATAAATATCTCCGCTGCGCTTCACTTCTACGGTGGCATCAACCGCCGCGCTCAGCACATCGGTACTCTCCATTTCTCTGAAAAAATCCATTCCCAAGTGGTACTCAAACTGCTGAGTTCCACAGGGCATGCCCTTCAATGGCAGCTCAAATGTTGTCAATTTTTCCAAAAGCATAAAGTTAAATCGGCGCAAAGTTACAAACATTCTTGCTAATAATCAACCATTTTGCCCTCAAATTTACATATTTTCCGCATTTTTACCCTAAAAAAAGGTCGCCGAGAGTGACTTCGGCGACCTTGATGGGGTTTTCGGCAGGGCAATTGCCGGCATTTAGCCGTCAATTCCCTCTATGCACGGCATCGGCCGATTAGTCGGCAATGTCCCACCACACAGGGTAGGTCCAGATGTCGTCGTCGTTGTAGTTGGGCTGGATTGCCGAGAGGTTGCTGTAATTGTACTGCAACTCGTGCGAGCACTGCTTGATGCGGCGCCACTGCTTTCCTTGCGGGATGGTCTTGGTGGAGCCCACGTTGCGGGCGTACTCGTAAGGCATCTGCCAGTTCATGTAGTCCTTGTAGTCGTGGCGGCGCATGTCGTTCCAGTTCTGCATGGTGTAGAGCATGGCGATGAACTTCTGCGTCATGATTTTCTCCATTGAGATGTCGCCGGCAGTGCCGATGGCATTGGTCAAGAAGTTGTCGATGTCGGCACCTTCCATAGCGGTGAAGGCGGGAATGTCCTTATATTCCTCCTTGGTGTTCCACACGGTGAGGGCACGCTGAATGTCGTCGATATTAGCCTTGATACCCTTCTTGTAAGCCTCAAATGCAGCCGAAGTGTTGCCTCGGCGCATCTCCACCTCAGCGCGAATGAAGCAAGCCTCGGCATAGGTTGCCCACATTGTGGGGCTGTCGGGTCGGATATACACATTGGCGGTAGAGCAAGCTTGGCCGTTGTTGAGATAGAGCACACCGGCAGTGCCATAGTAGCCGATAGAGCCCGAGCGGAACGAAACGTAGGCAGTGTCGGCAAGCTCAAATTTGCCTGATACGGTCCAGGTGTTTGAGGTCTTGTTGAACGTTGGAGCAGCAATGCCGTTGAAGTCGAGGCGGCGCGAAGTGGTCATGTCGTAACCCTCGGTACGCACCCACTTCATCTGGTCGCCCTTGCCACACTGGAGCCACGGGAGCAGCTTTGCAGCACGCGGGTCCACTATGCCACGGCCGTCGAAGTTATCGAGAAGGTCGGTGAGCCACTTGGTGGCGCGGGTGGTGTTGCCACCGCCCATGCCGGCGTTGTCGAAGAGCCACGAGCACTGCATCGGGTCGCCCGAGATGAAGTCGCTCGACTGTTCCGAGATGTCGTAGTGAGTGATAAAGGTGTCGTCGTCGGTGCTCTGCATGGCCTTGTCGAGGCAAGCAATAATCTCATCGGGCTTGTAGTAAGCCGATTTCTTCGAGAGGTTGTTGAGCAGGCGCGCTTTCAGCAGATAAGCCATCTTTGTCCAGCGATCTACACAGCCGGCTTCTCCGGCAGCACCGTTCCAGCCGTCGCCCTCGGCGAGTGTGGGCTGATTGGGCTCCTGCGGCTTGCCAAGAAGCGAGATAGCCTCGTCGATGTCGGCAAGACAGCCGTTGTAGATAGTCTCACCGTTGTCATATACAGGGTGAGCCGAGCCACCTATAGCCTCGGTGTAGGGCATTTCGCCATACATATCGGCCATCAGCGCAAAGCCATAGGACTTCATGATTTTTGCAGCAGCGGCATAGTGATATGCACCGCTTTCCATAGCCATCTTATACATCTGCTCGATGTTAGGTCCGGCACCTACAAAGAATTGCTGATAGGGCGTCGTGCACATCGAAGCCGTGGCCTCCCACTGTGCCGAGCAGCCATCGCGGCTCACGCGGCTTGTGGCGGTGAGAGCCTGACAGATGAATTGCGAGCGGTAGCCCTGAGCTGCGTAGGCGTATGCAACGTGATACTGAATCCAGGGAAGCATGGTGGTCACTTTCACCTTGTCCTGGCTGGGGGTGTCGGGATTGTCGTTCACATCAAGCCAATCGTTGCACGATGTCATCGACAGCATTGTTGCCCCTGCCACACCTAATATGATTGATTTCAATAATTTCATATCCTTACTTTATTATTAAGTGAATATTGTAAAAAAACATGCTGTTTAGCTTAGAATGTGAGGTTCACGCCAAATGAGAAACTTGCCGTAGATGGAACACCGCAGTAGTCGATGCCCACCGACGACGAGCCTGTAATTCCCGAACCTGAAACAGCCACCTCGGGGTCGCCGTGATAGTTGGAGAAGAGAAGGAGGTTGTTGGCAGTAGCCGAGACGCTTGCACGCTTGATGCACTTGGTCTTGGCAAGCACATTCTTAGGCAGCTCATAGCTAAGCGAGATGGTGCGCAGACGCAGCGAATTCACGTCGGTGATGAAGTTGCGCGACTCGCGGTAGTAGTAGCTTGTGTAGTAGTTCTTGATAAGCTCCTTGCCGCTAATCTTGGTGCCATTGAAATTATATACGCCATCGGCCTCAAACACATGTGTCTCAACCGGGGTGTATCCGTCGCCCGAAGCCTGTACGCCGGTGATTTCGAGCCTGTCGCGACCCTCGGTGAGCTTCGACATTCCCGACATTGTCATGGCATACTCGGTGCCATTGAACACTGCTCCGCCCACGCGGAACTCCCACAGCATATTGAATGTGAAGCCCTTGTAGGTGAGTGTGTTGTTCCAGCCGCCCTGAAATTTAGGCTCGCGGTTGCCCACGAGAATCTGGGTGGAGTTGCTTTGCGCGCCCTGGGGCATGAAGTTCTTGTCGAGCACGAGGTCGCCATTCTCATTGCGGAGCCACTCGCCACCCGAGAGCGCCATGAACGGACCGTCGTTGTAGGAAGCAGCCTGCACGTTACCCACCTGAACGTCGGTTACGTAGAGATACTTGGTTCCGTCGGGGAGGTGCTTCACTGTGCCACGGTTGCCATATACATTGATGCTCGACTCCCATGAGAAGTCGCGGGTCTTGACGGGCGTGCCGCCAATGGTCAACTCCATACCTTTATTATACACGTCGCCCATGTTCTGCGAGCAGAAGATGTAGCCGGTAGATTGCGGACCGCGCGGCGAGATAATCTGGTCGTAGGTGTTGTTGGTGTAGAAAGCATAGTCGAAGTGTAGGCGGTTGTTGAAGAAGCGCATTTCGAGTCCCACCTCAGTCGATTCGGTAGTCTCGGGCTTGAGGATCGGGTTACCGCGGGTCCAGCTTGTTCCATATCCGGTCATGTCGCCGAGCATTGTGGCAACGCTGTTGAGGTAGGTGCTTGTGGCGTATGGGCTTGCATCCTTACCCACACGCGCCCAACTTGCACGAATCTTTCCAAATGAGAGCCACTCGGGACGGTCCTGGATAAGTTCGGTGAATGCGATTGCGCCGCTCACCGAGGGATAGAAGTAGGAGCGGTTCTCCACGGGGAGAGTCGATGACCAGTCGTTGCGCCCGGTGACGGTGAGGAACACCGTGTTCTTCCAGTCGGCACGCACCTCGCCAAACACGCCGAGGAGGCGCTTGCGGCTGTGAGCCTGGGCAAACTTCTTGTTGGCGTCCTTGATGTTTCCGAAAGAGTAGAATCCGGGAATCTCAAATCCCCAGCCCCAGCGGTAGTTGGTGGTGCTCTTGGTGTAGTCGGTCGATGTGCCGAGCATCAGGTTCACGTTGAAGTCGCCAAACTGCTTGTTCATGTTGCTGATAAGGTTGGTCGAGAGATACTGGTAGCGGAGGGAGTTCTCCGAGAGCATACCGTTTTGCCAGAGTGCCTTCACTGCGGCGCCCTCGCCTATGCGGTTGCTGTTCTCGGTGGTGTAGGAGTCGATGCCCATGCGGTAGCTCACCC
>CALZFJ010000033.1 GCA_945645715.1 uncultured Prevotellaceae bacterium
ATTAGCGCAAGGCGAGCGTATTATCAAATAAAAAAACTTGTTTTTTGATTTGATAACACCGAGCCGCCCATTAATTTATCTAAAATTAGCGCAAGGCGAGCGTATTAGCAAATAAAAAACTTGTTTTTTGATTTTGTTCTGCCGAGCCGCAGAAGAATTTATCCAAAATTAGCGCACTCAATAAGGCATAAGCAACACACCCCATGCAAAAAACAAGTTCCGGGAAATGTGCATCACCACACTTTCCGGAACTTATTGTTACGATAATCCTAAAAACAGGGTTGTAATGTCCCTATGTAGGGGTTACTTCAGGCGTGCTTGAATTGCTGCGCTCTCTGCCTCGTAGCCGGGCTTGTTGAGGAGGGCAAACATATTCTTCTTGTAAGCCTCAACACCTGGCTGGTTGAATGGGTTCACATCGAGAATGTAGCCGCTGATACCGCAAGCCTTCTCAAAGAAGTAGATAAGCTCACCAAGGTGATACTCGGTGAGGGCAGGCAAAGTGACCTTGATATTTGGCACGTTGCCATCGACGTGAGCAATCTGAGTGCCAAGTTCAGCCATCTTGTTCACCTCATCTACGCGCTTTCCGGCGATGTAGTTCAGTCCGTCGAGATTAGCCTCATCAGTTGGGATAACGGCAGTGTATTTCTGCTCCTCCACTGAGATTACTGTCTCGAAGATAGTGCGCTCGCCATCTTGAATCCACTGACCCATTGAGTGAAGGTCGGTAGAGTTGTCAACGGCAGCCGGGAAAATACCCTTTCCGTCCTTACCCTCGCTCTCGCCATAGAGCTGCTTCCACCATTCTCCGAAGTAGTGGAGCTTGGGGTTGTAGTTCACGAGGATTTCAATCTTCTTTCCGGCGTTATATAGAGCGTTGCGGGTCATTGCATACACCTCCGAGATGTTGTCGTCGCCCGAAGTTGCGGTTTTCTCCTCCATAGCCTTTGCACCGGCGAGCAGAGCACGAATGTCGAAGCCTGCTGCAGCGATTGGAAGCAGACCCACCGGAGTGAGCACCGAGAAGCGGCCGCCCACGTTGTCGGCGATTACAAAAGTCTTATATCCCTCCTCAGTAGCGAGCTTGCGGAGGGCGCCTTTCTTAGCGTCGGTGATAGCCACGATGAGCTTCGATGCCTCAGCCTTTCCTACCTGAGCTTCAAGAAGCTCCTTGAGCATACGGAAAGCGATAGCCGGCTCGGTGGTTGTACCCGACTTAGAGATAACGATAATACCAAATTTCTTGCCCTTGAGCAGCTCCATAAGCTCATAGAGGTAGTCTTCGCCAATGTTCTGTCCGGCAAAGAGTACACGCGGACCATTAGCAGGCTTGAAGCAAGCGAAAGAGTCGCTGAGGGCCTCAATCACAGCCTTTGCACCAAGATAGCTACCGCCAATGCCGATAGCAACAACATACTCACAACCCTGCAATGCGCGGGCAGCAGCCTCGATGTCGGCAATCAGAGCCTCATCGGTGGTGCCGGGGAGGTTGAGCCAGCCCAGGAAGTCGTTACCTGCGCCGTTGCCTTTGTGGAGCTTCTCCATAGCCTCAGCAGCTTTGCCCTTCAGTGCAGCGATGTCGGCTTGCGACACTGCACATTCTACATTGCAATTTTCTATTTTCAGTGTTTTCATCATCAATAAGTTTTGAATTTTGAATATTGTGAAACTTAATAATTAGTAAATCATAACAACGCCACCACTGGCATCACGAGAGCTTGTCGGCAAGAGCTTCTATCACCTGTGCCGGCTTCGCCTTCTCGTAGAGAATGGAATATACGGCATCGGCAATAGGAATCTCCACATGCTTCTCCTTGTTGATTTCGTGTATGCACTTGGCGCCATAGTAGCCTTCGGTGACCATTTCCATCTCCATCATGGCTGCTTTCACCGAGTAGCCCTTTCCTATCATCGCACCGAAGTTGTGGTTGCGGCTGAAGCGTGAATAGGAGGTGACAAGCAGGTCGCCGAGATAAGCCGAGTTGCAGATGTTGCGCTCGGCACAGGGAGCCACGGCATCGACCCAACGCTCCATTTCGCGGATAGCCGAGCTGACAAGCACGGCAAGGAAATTATCGCCATTCTTCATGCCGTGCAGAATGCCCGCCATGATGGCATACACATTCTTGAGCACTGCACCATACTCTATGCCTATCATGTCGGCAGAGATTATCGTCTTCAGTGCACGGCTTGATATGCGCTTGGCAAACTCCTTGCTGAGTGCTGCATCGGTAGCGCCGACGGTGAGGTAGCTGAGACGGTCGAGAGCGACTTCCTCGGCGTGGCACGGACCGCTGAGCACCACCACTTGGTCGTAAGGCACGTTGTAGTATTGGCTCATATATTCAGCCACAGTGAGGTTCACGTCGGGGACGATGCCCTTCACTGCACTCACTATGTATTTCGAGCTGATGTCGGTGGTGAGCTTGGCGAGGTGGCTTTTAATGTAAGGCGACGGCAGGGCAAGTAGCAGCACATCGGCACGGCGGCACACATCGTTGATGTCGCTCGAAAAGTCGATGCGGTCGGTGTCGAAACGCACGTCGGAGAGATATGCCGGATTGTGTTGAAGCCGCTTAAAGTCGGCAATTCGATCATCGCGACGCATATACCACATGATGCGCTCGTTGTTCACCAACAGGAGCTTGGCAAGAGCCGTAGCCCAGCTACCACCTCCCATCACTGCAATTGTACCTGAGATTGAAGCCATTATGTTGATTAGTATAGGGGTATTCTTTTGGGGTTATTCCTCGGTAGCTTGTGG
Organism: uncultured Prevotellaceae bacterium; assembly: GCA_945645715.1. GTDB lineage: Bacteria > Bacteroidota > Bacteroidia > Bacteroidales > Muribaculaceae > CALZFJ01. The sequence continues at coordinate 2,768 of CALZFJ010000033.1, forward strand.
TGCTGCGGCAGCAATCCACTCCTTCACCTCGTCGATAACCGGATTTTTCAGTTCAAGCTTGTATTTCTTGTTGAGACCGCAAAGCTCCTGATGGAGTTTTCCGGCACTTGCACCTCCGAGAGCCTCCACTGTGAGATAGCCGGCTTTCTGCACTGCCGGAACCCACTCGGCAGGCACGCCGACAGCCACAAATTTCTCCTCCTTGTCGCGCGGAATCACCTTCTCGGGGCGCATCTGCGGGAAGAGAAGCACCTCCTGAATGGTGGTCTGACCCGTCATGAGCATAGTGAGGCGGTCGATACCGATGCCGATACCCGATGTGGGAGGCATACCATACTCCAAGGCGCGGATAAAGTCGTTGTCGATAATCATAGCCTCGTCGTCGCCCTTGTCGGCAAGACGCATCTGCTCCACAAAGCGCTCACGCTGGTCGATGGGGTCGTTAAGCTCAGAGTAGGCGTTGGCAAGCTCCTTACCATTCACCATAAGCTCGAAACGCTCGGTGAGCCCCGGCTTTGAGCGGTGCATCTTGGTGAGCGGGCTCATCTCAACCGGATAGTCGATGATGAAAGTGGGCTGAATGAACGAGCCTTCGCAGAACTCGCCGAAAATCTCGTCGATGAGCTTGCCCTTGCCGAAGCTCTCATCGATGGTCTCCATCTTGAGGTCTTCAACGGCAATCTTGCGGATTTCCTCTTCGGTCTTGCCGTTGAGGTCGAAACCGGTCTTCTCCTTGATAGCGTCGAGGATAGGCAGACGGCGATAGGGAGCCTTGAAGCTGATAACCTTGCCGTCGATTTCGCGCTCGGGCTTGCCATTGACGGCAATGCAGATAGTCTCAAGCAGCTTCTCGGTGAAGCTCATCATCCAGTTGTAGTCCTTGTATTGCACATAAAGCTCCATGCAGGTGAACTCGGGGTTGTGGTTGCGGTCCATACCCTCGTTGCGGAAGTTCTTTCCTATCTCATACACACCCTCGAAGCCACCCACAATGAGTCGCTTCAAATAAAGCTCTGTGGCAATGCGCATATACATGTCGATGTCGAGAGCATTGAAGTGGGTGATAAACGGGCGGGCACTTGCACCTCCGGCAATAGCCTGGAGCGTAGGGGTCTCTACCTCGGTATATCCGGCATCATCGAGCACTTTGCGCAGAGTGCGGAGCACGGTGGCACGCTGTAGGAAGGTATCCTTCACACCATCGTTCACAATGAGATCCACGTAGCGCTGACGGAAGCGCAGCTCGGGGTCGCTGAAGGCATCGTAGGTAACGCCATCTTTCATCTTCACCACAGGCAGCGGGCGCAGCGACTTGCTGAGCACTGTGAGCTTCTCGGCGTGCACGGTGATTTCGCCCATCTGGGTGCGGAACACGAATCCCTCAACACCCACGAAGTCGCCCATATCGAGCAGCTTCTTGAAAAGCACGTTATATTGGTCCTTGTCCTCACCCGGGCAGAGGTCGTCGCGGCTGATGTACACTTGGATTCTGCCACGCGAGTCTTTCAGCTCCATGAATGAAGCCTTACCCATGATTCGGCGGCTCATAATGCGTCCGGCGATGCTCACGTGGCGCACGGGAGCGTCGTCCTTGAAGTTTTCCTTTATCTCATCGGTGTAGCCTGTCACCACATACTCTGCAGCAGGATAAGGGTCAATGCCCAACTTGCGCATCTCGGCGAGGCTGTTTCTTCTCACAATTTCTTGTTCGCTTAATTCTAAAATGCTCATATTCTCGGCAATATATATATTATTTTTTGCAAAGTTACACATTTTCCACGATATTACACACTTGTATCCCCAAAATAACCTACTTAACCGATTAAATGATAGCTTGAGCAAGAAAAAAAGTGAACGTGGTGCGTTCACTTTTCAGTTATGTGTGACGAAGTGTGGTGGCTGTGGGGGTGACGGTGAGGGTGACCGTTGAGCCTTCAATGAGGGGAAGATTGCGGTCGATGTGACCTACGGGGAAGTCGAATGTCACCGGGTAGCCGTAAGGCTCAACCATGCGGTGCACCATCGTTTCCATCGTGTCGCCGTTGCCGTCGGGTGAAGTATATTCAGTGAATCTGCCCACTATCAGACCGCGGAGCTTTCCCAGGACGCCACGCAGGCGCAGATTATAGAGCATACGCTCCACGCGGTACACAGCTTCGCCGATGTCTTCGATGAAAAGTATCTTATCGGGGGCAAAAATGTCCCACTCCGAGCCTTGCAAGCCACAGAGCACGGCAAGATTGCCGCCAATCAGCTCGCCGGTGGCAGTGCCGGGACGGTTGAAGGGGTGCGACGGCTCGCAGTATTCGGGCAAATGCCCTTCGAGAATGTTGCGCAGTGCCACAATGCACTCATCATCGGCACCACCCACGGCAAATTGCTTGGTCATGGGCGAGTGAATGCTTGCGATGCCGCAACGGTGCATTGCAGCGTGCATAGCCGAGATGTCGCTGAATCCAATCACCCACTTGGGGTTACTGCGAATGATTTCGGGGTCGATAAGGTCGAGCAGATGCACCACACCATAGCCACCACGGCTACAGATGATGGCACGCACTGAGGAATCTATGAGGGCAGCGGTGAGGTCGGCAAGTCGCTCCTCAACGGTGCCGCTGTAGGTGCCACGCGAGCCTTTGCAGTGCTCGCTCACCACAGGCACATAGCCCCACTCGGCAATAATGCGGCAAGCCGCATCGACATATTCATGCCTGATGTGGCTTGCCGGAGATATTATCGCTATCTTGTCGCCTTTCTTTAGCGGTGCAGGATATATCATTTTGGTTATTTATTTGTTTCAGAGTATTCGACGGACAAGTCCGACGGTTTGTGAGAGTCTTATTTCACTTGGCAACCGGGTTTCACCTCGCCTTGCGGACCGATTACCACGAGGCTTCCATCGGGGTTCTCGGCACTGAGAATCATACCCTGCGACTCCACTCCCTTCAGTTTGCGCGGCGGGAAGTTGGCAATGAAGCACACTTCCTTGCCCACGAGGTCTTCAGGAGCATAGTATTTGGCAATACCGCTCACAATGGTGCGGCCGCCCATACCGTCGTCGATGCTGAATTGCAGCAACTTATCAGCCTTTGGCACGCGCTTGCACTCAAGCACCTTGCCAACGCGGATATCGAGCTTCAGGAAGTCATCGAAAGCCACATCAGCAGCAACGGGAGCCGGAGTGAAGTTTTTCACAATGTTCTCTTGCTTGATGCGCTCAAGCTTCTGCATCTGAGCGTCGATTACCGAGTCTTCCATCTTCTCGAAGAGCAGTTCGGGCTTCTCGATGTGGCTGCCGGCAGCGAGAATGTCGATAGAGCCAAGTTTGCTCCAGTCGGCAGCGGCGAGATTGAGCATCTTGCGCAGCTTCTCGGCCGAGAAAGGCAAGAACGGCTCGAAGGCAATAGCCAGATTGGCAGTGATTTGCAGAGCCACATTCATTATGGTAGCCACACGCTCCATGTCGGTCTTGGCGAGCTTCCATGGCTCGGTGTCGGCGAGATACTTGTTGCCGATACGGGCGAGGTTCATAGCGTCCTTCAGAGCCTCACGGAAGTGGAACTCCTCGATGTTGGCATTGAGTGAGTCTTTCACGCCGTTAAATTCCTCGATAGTGGCGCGGTCATAGTCGGTGAGTTCACCGGCAGCCGGAATCACGCCGTCGAAGTATTTGTGGGTGAGCACGAGCGAGCGGTTCACGAAGTTGCCGAGAATCGCTACCAGCTCATTGTTGTTGCGAGCTTGGAAATCGCGCCACGTGAAGTCGTTATCCTTGGTTTCGGGAGCATTGGCAGTGAGCACATAGCGCAGCACATCTTGCTTGCCGGGGAAATCCACAAGATATTCATGCAGCCACACCGCCCAGTTGCGCGAGGTGGAAATCTTGTCGCCCTCAAGGTTGAGGAATTCGTTGGCAGGCACGTTGTCGGGCATGATATATTCGCCGTGTGCCTTCATCATAGTGGGGAAAATGAGGCAGTGGAACACGATATTGTCCTTGCCGATGAAGTGAATGAGGCGAGTGTCTTCGTCCTTCCACCACTTCTCCCAGTTGCCCCACTTCTCGGGATTGGCATCGCAAAGCTCCTTGGTGTTGCTGATGTAGCCGATAGGCGCGTCAAACCACACATAGAGCACCTTGCCATCGGCACCCTCAACGGGTACTGGAATACCCCAGTCGAGGTCGCGCGTCATAGCACGGGGCTGGAGGTCCATGTCGAGCCACGACTTGCACTGTCCGTAAACATTGGTGCGCCACTCTTTGTGACCCTCAAGAATCCACTCTTTGAGCCAGTTCTGATACTTGTTGAGCGGCAGATACCAGTTTTTGGTTGATTTCTTCACCAAGCCGTGACCGGGATTGTTGCGGTTGGTGGGGTTGATAAGCTCCTCGGGAGAAAGCGTTGCACCGCACTTCTCACACTGGTCGCCGTAGGCTCCCTCGGCACCGCAGCGCGGGCAAGTGCCGATGATGTTGCGGTCGGTGAGGAACTCGCCTGTAACCTCGTCGCAGAATTGCTCCTCGGTCTTCTCCTCAAGCACACCCTTGTCGTAGAGAGTGCGGAAGAAGTCGGAAGCAAACTTATGGTGAATCTTCGATGTGGTGCGGCTGTAGATGTCGAATGAGATACCAAATTCCTCAAACGACTTCTTTATCATCTCGTGATAGCGGTCAACAACCTCCTGCACGGTGATACCCTCCTGGCGGGCACGGATAGTAACAGGCACGCCGTGCTCATCGCTTCCGCCGATGAACACTACGTCGCGGTGGTTGAGGCGCAGGTAGCGCACATAAATATCGGCAGGCACATACACTCCGGCAAGGTGACCGATGTGTACACCTCCATTGGCGTAGGGAAGAGCCGACGTCACAGTAGTACGGGCAAATTTCTTTTCCATTCTTTGTCTTTGAAATATCTTTACGTTTGTGGAAAGCCCGTGAAATTGCTCATTTTCACGCTCTCCTGATAATTTTTTTGCAAAATTACATAAAATCCACGATATAGCAATCGCTACAAGTGAGTTACTTGCCCTTTTTCAGCTCCTCAACGGGCTGCCACAGATAGAGCTTGTCGCTGGGGCGGATTTTTTCGGCTACTTTTATCGAGAATCGCTCGCCTTTCACCGTCTTTTCCACAGGCTTGAGATCAACGCGTATTTCGGTGAGTGTCATGGGGATTGCACCCGTGGTGGGTCCGGTGATGATGATTTCATCGCCCACGTGCAGCTCACCTGCTTCCATAAGGAACTCTGCAACGCCAATATTTGAGAAATATCGCTGACCCTTTGCGGCATACACCTTTACTCGCGTGGCTGAGGAGCCATATTTCGAGGTCCACTCGCCCAATCGCTGCCCCAGGTAGTATCCGTTCCAGAATCCGCGGTTGAAGATGCGGCTCAGTCGCTCGTCCCACTCAGCCACACGCTCGTCGCTGAAAGTTCCGTCGAGGCAGGCATTGATGGCTTCATTGTAGCAGCTCACTGCCGTGCGCACATATTCGGGTCCGCGGGCACGTCCTTCAATCTTCAGTACGCGCACTCCGGCATCAATCATCTTGTTCATGAAGTGAATGGTCTTGAGGTCTTTGGGCGACATGATATACTGGTTCTCAATATCCAGCTCATCGCCCGTCTCGCGGTCGCGCACGGTGTAGCTGCGGCGACAAATCTGGCGGCACGCACCGCGGTTGGCTGAGGCGCCGGTCTCATGCAGGCTCAGATAGCATTTTCCCGATACCGCCATGCACAATGCACCGTGGCAGAACATCTCGATGCGCACCAGGTCGCCGTGCGGCCCGCGAATATCGTCGCGCACGATAGTGTCGTGAATGTGGCTCACCTGCTCCAGATCGACCTCGCGGGCAAGCACCATCACATCGGCAAACTGCGAATAGAAGCGCACAGCCTCGCTGTTCGACACATTCACCTGAGTGCTGATGTGCACTTCCACGTCGATAGAGCGGGCGTAGAGAATCGTAGCCATATCGGCGGCTATGATTGCCGACACCTGTGCCTCCTTGGCTGCATCGACGATGCTGCGCATGAGCGACAGGTCGTTGTCGAACACCACAGTGTTCACCGTGAGGTAGCTCTTCAGCCCATTTTCGTGGCAGTATCGGGCAATGCGGCGCATGTCGTCGATAGTGAAGTTGTTTGCCGACTTGGCACGCATATTCAAGCCCTCAATGCCGAAGTAGATGGCATCGGCACCGCCTTGCACGGCAGCCACAAGCGACTCCCATGAGCCTACGGGGGCCATTATCTCAAAGTCCTTCCTTTCCATTTATCCTTAATAATTCATTTCGAGCCACAAAGTTACTAAAAATTTACGCAGTAGAAAGCAGAAAAACCAAGCTCTCTTGATTTTTCTGCTTTATGTGGGTTAATTTGTCGATAAATCACGCATTATGTAGAGCTCTCGGCGTTATTTCACGCCGAGGTCTTTCATTGTGCGGGGAGCAGGAGTGCTCGGGAGTGGCTTGTAGTCCTTAAGCTCTTCGAGGATTACCTCAATCGCCTTGTTGAGCTGCTCGTCGATGCCGGCTTGCTCTTTGATGGGGTCGTTGTCGATGACTATATCGGGGTCAACGCCGTGATTCTCCACAATCCACTTGCCGGTGGCGGCATCGTAGTTGGTGAAGAACGGAATGCGTATGTCGGTTCCGTCGATGTAGGGCAGCGACGATGTGATGCCCACAATGCCGCCCCACGAGCGTGTGCCGATTACCTTGCCGAGCTTCACAGCCTTGAAGCTCCAGGGGAAGAGGTCGCCGTCGCTTGCCGAGTATTTGCTTACAAGAAGCACCTTCGGGCCGTAGGCTGTACCTTCGGGAATCAGTCCGTTCTGCTTTGAGTTGCGGTACATTGTCATTCGGTAAGGCTTGCGCATGAGTCGCTCAAGGAGCATGGGCGAAACATTTCCACCGCCATTGCCCCGGTCGTCGATGATTAGAGCCTCCTTGTCGAGCTGCGGATAATAGTAGCGGCAGAACTCGTTCAAGCCCTCCGGACCCATGTCGGGCACATAGATGTAGCCCACACGTCCGTTAGTAGCCTTCTCGACTGTGGCAATATTCTTCTGCACCCACTCGAAGTGATAGAGGGGATATTCATCGGCGATAGGTGAAACCACAATGTTGCGTGCACCGGCAGCGTCGGGAGTGGAGTTGATGGTGAGTTCGGTGGGAACGTCGGCCTTACCCTCAAGCAGGGCATAGATGTTCTTCACTTCGGTGGTAGGAACACCGTCGATGGCAATGATATAGTCACCCTCTTTCACGTTGAGCCCAATTGCTGCAAGCGGTGACAGAAGCTCTTTGCTGTAGGGTGCACCTTTCAGAATGTGGTCGATGCGGAAGTAGCCGCTCTCGTGTGCGCTGACTTCAGCACCGAGCATACCTGTCTGCACCACGTCGATACCCTTGAAATCGCCCGGATCGACGTAGGCATGGCCGCAGGCAAGTTCGCCGATGAGTCCGCCTATCACATAGCTCAGGTCCTGGCGGCACTTCACGTAGGGCAACAGGGCGGCATATTTGTCGTGCATCTTGTTCCAGTCCACTCCGTGCATATTCTCGAGATAGAAACCGTCGCGATAGGCACGCCACGCCTCATCGTAGATTTGCTTCCACTCCTCGGTATAGTTGATGTTCACTGTGAGATTGTCGAGATTCACAAGCTTTTCGGTCGAAGCCTTGTCGGCAGGGAAATCCATCATGTAGAACTTGCCTCCCGAAGTGAAGAGAGCCGCCTTCTTGCCATTGGCAGCCACAGCAAGGAGCCCTTTGCCAAACGATTCGTTTTTCTGCTTGTCGAAGTCGAACACCGAGATGGCAAATCCGTTGTTATACCACAGCTTCTTGCCGTTGCAATAGAAGTTGCTATAGTTTCCGCTCGCAAGTGGCAGCTTGATGATGCGGTCGCCGATTCCGTCGATGTCGATAACGGTGACATTCTCATCGGCAGCAGCCTTCTTGGCTTTCTTGTCGGTCTTCTTTTTGTCGTCCTTCTTGGGCTCGTCGGTCTTGGGTGCTTCCACTTTCACTTTGTCGTCTTTCTCAAGGAATGGAGAAGGGGTGCCCTTGGAGAGCAGGGCGATATACACGCCCTCCATATTGGTGTAGGCGTGGTTCCACTCGGTGTAGCTGTAGATGGGATTGAAGTCGCGTGCCGAAGCGAAGATAAGATACTTGCCATCGGTGCTGAATGTAGGAGCCGACGAGTCATACCAGTCTTCGGTGACGGCAGTCTCGTGGCGTGACCGGAGGTCGTAGAGATACACCACATTCATGTTGTTGCGGGCAGGGCGTGTGT
>CALZFJ010000034.1 GCA_945645715.1 uncultured Prevotellaceae bacterium
AAAAATGCAAATTTTGCTGGAATCTGCACTCCGGCAGTGCAAAATCGCTCCAAAATCTTGGAAAAGTGTAAAAAATCACCCAAAAATACCTTGGAAAAGTGTAAAAAATTAGCCAAAATCACCTTGTCGCGCCTTCGGAGAGAGTAGGAAAAAAGTGGTGGGAAAATTTGGAGGGTTGGGATATTTGTTTAATGCCTTGTTGTAGCTATGAGGTATTTTGTGGAATTATTTCAGGCGCTGCCAGGTGAAATTCTGCTGGCGGAAGCGGTGTCCGCGCAGGTGGTAGCGGAGGTTCAGTATGGGTCGAATGAGGGTGAAGAGCGGCACTGTGAAGAAGAGGCGCGGCATTCGCAATATTCTTGCCACACTACGATACACTATGATGCCGGGCAAAGAGTGCAGCAGCAATAGCAGCAGCGGTGCTGCCGTCAGCAGCACATCGTTGATGCCGAAGGTTCCCCGGGTGAAATGCCCGGCAAGTGTTGCCATGGTTTCGGGGTGCAGGGCTGCGAGGAGGCTTGTGCTGATGGCAGCCACGAATGAGGGAGCGAATAATGCTGTGATATTTATTGCCGCTACAAGGGTGAGTAGCACTATCGCCACAAAATTGAGCCAATAGATGGCAGCCATGGCACGTTCGGCGGCGAAAGCGTGGGTGCGGATGTAGCGCGAGGTGAAGTCGTAGCGGTATTTCTGTTCACGCAAGGCACGCGCAGGGTCTTCATAGGTGGTGCTGATGAAGCTCTCCCGCGACAGTTCCACTGCAGTATTTTCCCCGGTGGCAATCTCGCTCACGAAGATGTCGTCGTCGCCATAGTGCAGATTCATCGATTTCGAGAAACCCTTGTTGGCAAAGAATGTATCGCGGCGGTAAGCAAGGTTATCGCAGGTGCCACGATACGGCTTGCAGCAGATAGCCCAGACGGTGTAGAGCGCGCGTGTGCACACCGAGTCGAAGCTGCGCAGCCTGTGTCCGCTGCCTGTGTCGCTGCGATGGTTATACACTGCTTGTCCTATCACCACATCGGTGCCGGGTGAGAAGTTGCGGCACATAGCCATGAGCCAGTAGTCGGAAGTAGGGTGGGAGTTGGCGTTGGTGGTTAGGATTACCTCGTTCTTGGCAGCCTTTATTCCCACCATCAGAGCCAGCTTGCGGCGCGACACATTGCGGGTGTCGTCGGGGACAAACGTCTCATACACGTTGGCATACTCCCGGCGGAACTCTGCCACCACGTTGCTGTCGTCGGCAACCATGCCATCGTTCACCACAATCACCTCAAAATCAGGGTAATTCTGGTTGAGGATATAAGGTAGCGAGCGGCGCAGGTTCTCGGCATCGTTGTGGGCGTAGATGATTACCGAAACCGAAGGCAGAGTGGCAGGGTCGGCACATTCGGGCGTGCTACATTGCCCGACTCTGCGCTTAATCGCGAGCCGGCGCCAAAGAAGCCACCAAAGATATATCATCGACAGCAAGAACGAAACAGCCATCAGCGTCCAAGCTGCCATCGAAATGTCGAAATTAATTGTCATTAGTGCTAAATCATTTCACGATGCAAAGTTACAACAAATGAGGCAGAAACAAAAAAAAGAAAACCAAAGTTTTCGTTTTTTTGTTATGCCGAGTGCAGCAAAACTTTCCCCGCCCAGGCACCTGAGATGGGCTTTTTTTGCCGAGCAAAGGGGCTATATCAAGGAATTTGTGATTTTTTGTGAATAAAAATACCATTTTTTCACGAGAAAGTAGCTTTATATGCTTTTTTGTTACTAATTTTGCACCTGAGAAATCACAATAGAAACGAATTACTGTTTTTAAGATGAAAAATAAACGACTTCGACTTCAGATAATAGTTGAGCTGATCAAGACAAATTGCATCAGCAGTCAGGACGAATTGTCGCGACTTCTTGCCGCACGAGGCTATGTGGTGACGCAAGCCACCCTCTCGCGCGACCTCAAGCAGCTGCGTACCACCAAGGTTGCTACCGATTTGGGAAATTACATGTATATCATTCCCGACTCCAATAACCTGCAGGACACTATGATTTCGCAAGGCGTATCGACAGCCCAGGCTGGGCAGCACAGCGGATTCGTGTCGATTCAGTTCACAGGTCATGCCGCGGTGATAAAGACCCGCAACGGTTATGCCAGCGGACTGGCTTACGACATCGATATGAGCAAGTCGCCCGAAATTTTGGGCACTATTGCCGGAGCCGACACCATCTTTGCCCTCTTGCGCGAAGATGTTAGCCACGAGCAGGCTATGAAGGTATTCTCGCGTTTCCTCCCCATTTCGGAGGTGTAAACGCCTTTCTTGCCGATATTAATATAGGGAACTCTCAATAACTTTTTTATTTTATTTTTTATTTTGGCAACATGCTCCACGGCATTTGCCGGTTTAAGGTAAAAGATGATTGATTCAAGTGAAATTGAAATTGTTGTGGCTGGCGAAGAGCACATCGGCTATGTCGATGAGGTTCTCGACACCATCAACCGCGCTGCCAAGGTGCGCGGCACCGGTATCGCTAAGCGTTCGCCGGAGTATGTGAAGCAAAAGATGATTGAGCACAAGGCTGTACTCGCACTCTACAAGAAGACGACTTTTGCCGGATTCAGCTACATTGAGTGCTGGAGCAACAAGACGTTTGTTGCAAATTCAGGTCTTATCGTTGCTCCAGACTTCAGAGGCTTAGGGCTTGCCAAGCGCATAAAGCGACGAATTTTTGAGTTATCGCGTGAAATGTTTCCCGAGGCAAAAATCTTCAGCCTGACCACGGGAGAGGCGGTAATGAAAATGAACAACGAACTTGGCTATCGCCCTGTCACTTTCCCTTCGCTCACCGACGATGAAGCTTTCTGGCGCGGTTGCGAGAGCTGTGTGAACTTCGACATCCTGCAGCGCAACGGCCGTCGCATGTGCCTCTGCACAGGTATGCTCTACGACCCTGCCGAGCACAAGGACGAGGAATAGTCGATAGGTTTATATCAACAATTATTTATTAACACTCACCGGGCACTCCCAAGTGTGTGCCTTCAGAAAAAAATACTTTAGTGATTATGGAAAAGAAAAAAGTGGTTTTAGCTTTCAGCGGTGGACTCGACACATCGTTTTGCGTGAAATATCTTAGCGAGGATTGCGGTTATGAGGTTTATACCGCCATTGCCAACACCGGTGGCTTCAGCGCCGATGAGCTGAAGCGCATCGAGGAGCGTGCACTTGCTCTCGGGGCAAAGGCTCATGCCTCGCTCGACATCACACACGAATACTACGACAAGAGTATCAAATATATGATTATGGGCAATGTGCTCCGCAATGGCACTTACCCTATCTCGGTCAGCTCGGAGCGTATTTTCCAAGCTATCGCCATCATCAACTATGCCAAGAGCATCGGCGCGGAATATGTGGCTCACGGCAGCACCGGCGCCGGTAACGACCAGGTGCGCTTCGACCTCACTTTCCAGATTCTTGCGCCCGAAATCAAGATTATCACCCCTACACGCGACATGACCCTCACCCGCGAGTATGAAATCAACTATCTCAAGGAGCACGGCTACGTTGCCGACTTCAAGAAGATGGAATACTCTATCAACAAGGGCCTTTGGGGAACCAGCATCGGCGGTAAGGAGACTCTCAAGAGCAATGAGACGCTTCCCGAGGAGGCTTATCCCACTCAGATGACTGCCACCGAAGATGCCCGCCTCACTCTCGACTTCGAGAAGGGTGAAATTGCTGCCGTGAATGGTGTGAAATATGCCGACAAGGTGGCTGCAATCCAGAAGATTGAGGAGATAGTAAATCCTTATGCAATCGGGCGTGATATGCACATCGGCGATACCATCATCGGCATCAAGGGCCGTGTAGGCTTCGAGGCTGGTGCGCCTATCCTCATCATCGCAGCCCACAAGATGCTCGAAAAGCACACCATGACCAAGTGGCAGCTCTACTGGAAGGAGCAGCTCGGCACATGGTATGGAATGTTCCTCCACGAGGCGCAGTATCTTGAGCCGGTGATGCGCAACATCGAGGCTTTCCTCCTCTCGTCGCAGGAGAATGTGACCGGTCGCGTGATTATCGACCTCAAGCCCTACCGCTATGTGCTCGTGGGCGTGGAGAGCGACTTCGACCTCATGAAGACCGACTTCGGCGAATATGGCGAGGTGAACAAGGCGTGGAGTGCCGACGACGTGAAGGGCTTCACCAAGATTCTCGCTAACCAGATGAAGATTTATCACAATAATCAGATAAAAAACGGCAAAGCTACTGAATAATGATTAAGGCTGGTATAATAGGTGGAGCCGGCTACACTGCCGGTGAGTTGATAAGGCTGCTTATCAACCACCCCGACGTGGAAATCAAGTGGATAAACAGCACAAGCAATGCAGGCAACCGCGTTGATGCAGTGCATCAGGGGCTTATCGGTGAAACCGACCTCACTTTCACTGCCGATACGCCTATGGACGACATCGATGTGATGTTCTGCTGCACTCCGCATGGCGAGACACGCAAATTCCTTGAGTCGCACATTGTGCCTGATGAGTTGCGTATAATCGACCTTTCGACCGATTACCGCCATCAGGACGGCACTCACGATTTTGTGTATGGCTTGCCCGAACTTAACCGCAAGCGCATCGTCAATGGCACCAAGCACATTGCCAATCCCGGCTGCTTTGCCACCTGCATTCAGCTCGCTCTGCTGCCGCTTGCCAAGAATCTGCTGCTTAATGGCGACATTCACGTGCATGCCATCACCGGTAGCACCGGCGCGGGCGTGAAGCCGGGTGCAACTTCGCACTTCTCGTGGCGCAACGACAATGTGTCGATCTATAAGCCTTTCCGCCACCAGCATCTCGACGAAATCTGCCAGTCGCTCTCGCAGCTGCAATCGAGCTTCAGCTCTAAGCTCAATTTCATTCCCGTGCGTGGCTGCTTCTCGCGCGGTATCTTCGCTACGGTATATCTCGATTGCCCGCTCGAACTTGAGATGGTGCGAAAGCTCTATGAGGATTACTACGACGACCACAATTTCACCTTCGTCACCGACAAGATGCCCGATTTGAAAGATGTGGTGAATACCAATAAGTGCCTGCTGCACCTCATTAAGGAGGACGGCAAGCTGCTCATTGTGTCGGTAATCGACAATCTGCTCAAGGGCGCATCGGGTCAGGCAGTTCATAATATGAATCTGCTCTTCGGTTTGCACGAGCGCGTGGGTCTTGCCCTCAAGCCATCGGCATTCTAAGGCGAAAGCTGTGATTGGGAATACAAATGCGGGATTTATCCCTAACTCATTAATTCATTGCAGAATATGAAACTATTTGACGTATATCCGCTATTCGATGTGGAGATTGTGCGCGGCAAGGGCTGCGCGGTCTTCGACACCAATGGCACTGAATATCTCGACCTCTATGGAGGTCACGCCGTGATTTCGGTGGGTCACTGTCACCCTCACTATGTTGAGGCTCTGAAGAAGCAGGTGGAAACACTGGGCTTCTACTCCAACTCGGTGCACAACTCGCTGCAATCGCGTCTCGCCTCACTGCTCGGCAGCATTTCGGGCTACGACGATTATCAGCTCTTTCTCATCAACTCGGGTGCCGAGGCTAATGAGAATGCTCTGAAGCTCGCTGCATTCCACACCGGGCGTCGCCGCGTGGTGGCATTCGGCAAGGCATTCCATGGCCGTACTTCGCTTGCTGTGGAGGCTACCGACAACCGCAAGATTGTGTCGCCCGTCAACGACAACCACATTGTCACCTTCGTGCCGCTTGGCGACATTGAGGCCGTGCGCCGCGAGCTTGCCCACGACGATGTGGCTGCGGTGATTGTTGAGGGCATTCAGGGTGTAGGCGGTGTGCAGATTCCTGCCGACGACTTCCTGCAGCAGCTTCGCAAGGAGTGTGACGCTCACGGCACCGTGCTCGTTCTCGATGAGATTCAGTCGGGCTATGGCCGCTCGGGCCGCTTCTTTGCCCACCAGTATTCGGGCATTCGCCCCGACATAATCACTGTGGCTAAAGGCATTGCCAACGGCTTCCCGATGGGCGGATTGCTCATCAGCCCCAAGTTCAAGCCTGTGTATGGTATGCTTGGCACCACTTTCGGCGGCAACCACTTGGGTTGTGCAGCTGCAATTGCGGTGCTTGAGATATTTGAGAAGGAGAATCTTGTGGAGAATGCACGCCAGGTGGGAGAGTATCTTCTTACCGAGCTGCGCAAATTGCCCGGAATCAAGGATGTGCGCGGTCGTGGATTAATGATTGGTCTGGAGTTTGAGCAGCCCATCAAGGAACTTCGTCTGCGTCTGCTCCATGAGCAGCACGTGTTTACCGGGGCAAGTGGTACAAATGTGCTTCGTCTGCTTCCGCCGCTTGTACTCACCAAGAATCAAGCCGAAGATTTCATCACGCGCCTCAAGCGTGTGCTTTAAGATATTTCACACTATGAAGATAGGAATTATAGGTGCCGGAAACATGGGCGGAGCCATCGCCCGTGGCATTGCACGTAGCGGCATGGCTGCCGTGGAGGCTATCACCGTGAGCAGTCCTAACCGCAACGGCGAGCTTGATGCCATTTCTGCCGAATATCCGCTGATTGGCACCACCACCGTAAATTGCAAGGCTGCTGCCGGAGCCGATATGGTGATTGTAGCCGTGAAGCCGTGGCTTCTCGACGAGGTGATGCGCGAAATAGCCCCTGTAGTCGATTTCGCCAAGCAGATGATTGTGTCGATTGTTGCCGGAGTTCCGCTCGCCCACCTTGAGGAGTTTGCTCCCGAGGGTGTGAAGCCTGCCGTGTTCCGCCTTATCCCCAACACTGCCATTGCTGTGGGCGAGAGTATGACGTTTATCGCTGCTGCAAATGCCACTGCCACACAAATTGCGGCTGTGAGCGATATTTTCAGTCAGATGGGCAAGGTAATGGTGGTGGAAGAGCGGCTTATGGGTGCAGGCACGGCACTCGCCTCGTGCGGTATTGCCTATGTGATGCGTTATGTGCGTGCTGCCACCGAGGGCGGTGTGGAGCTTGGTATGCGTGCCGATGATGCTAAGGCTGTAATGCTACAGACGCTCATTGGTGCTGCACGTCTGCTCGAAGCCACAGGAAATAATCCTGAGGTGGAAATCGACAAGGTGACTACGCCCGGAGGTCTCACCATTCGCGGACTTAACGCAATGGAGCGCAATGGTTTCACCACAGCCGTAATCGAAGGCCTCAAAGCGTCAATAAAATAAGGCCTCTTACCTCTTATCTAAATAATTATGTCAATAAATAAAGTTATTCTCATAGGAAACGTGGGGCGCGACCCCGAAATTCGCTACACTGCCCCGGGGCAGGCTGTGGCATCGTTCTCTCTTGCCACCACCGAGCGTGGCTACACCGCTGCCAATGGCACACAGGTGCCCGAACGCACCGAGTGGCACAACATAGTGATGTGGGGCAAGAACGCCGAAATTGCCGAGCGATACATTCGCAAAGGTTCGCAGCTCTACATTGAAGGAAAACTCCGCACGCGCACATGGGAGGATAAGAATCAGATTAAGCGTCAGGTGACCGAAATCTACGTTGATACCTTCGACTTCCTTGGTCGCAAGCCCGAATAAGACGTAGCTCCTCACAGTTGCGGCTGCTGAGTTGCCATACCATGCTGAGCCGCTAAAGCCGAGATGGCTTAGTGCAGCGTGAAGCGCAATCCAAGATTGAAATTGAAGTTAAATGGGCGCTCCTTGTAGATATTGTCGGTTGAGGAGTGGTTGTCGATGTAGTAGCACACACCCGGTTCGGCATAGAGCGACAGGCGGCTCACTAAGCGGCACTGTACGCCCACAGCTGCCGTTGCCGACCATTGCACGCGCTTTTCGGTGGCATCAGTTCGTTCGCGTGTCTGGTAATCGCCATTGAGGATATAGTCGGTGGTTGTTTGTCCGTCGATGCACTTCTCCATCGTCATTCCGCCGGTTGCATAGATGCTAATGCGGTCATTGCCCCAGATGTTGGCAATCAGGCTTACGGGAATCCCAAGGTAGTGAAGCTTTTGAGTGCCCGAATAAAAGCTCTCATTACTGCCCCACGAAAAATCGGAGGCAAGATAGGAATATTGCAGTCCGGTGCTCAACGCGAGGCGGCTGTTGAGGTCGTAGCGCAGCGAAACACCGGCACGCACCGGGAATTTATGGTTCATTTTATGCTCTACCACCTTATTGGTGTTGCTCATTTTTACCACCGTCTGAATATCGCTGAACTCGGCTAAGCCCTCACCGCTCATATACTGCGAGCGTAGGGTGGGGCCGTTTTCACGCACGCTGCTCGATGCGCCGGTGAGATTGGCTGCATAGAGATTTAGCGCAAGGCGCGACGCTGCTGCCCGTTTCGTTGCCTGAATGACCGGCTGATTATATCCTTGGCGGTTTTCAGCGATATTCTCGCGGCGTGTGGGGGAGGTGCTATATGTCGGGGTTCCTATATTTACAGAATCTACTTTTTCCTCTTTAGCAGCGTTGCCCGCTTGAGTAACTTTATTCTCTTGATTGACATTCTTTTCTTGAACTGCGTTGATTTCATGCGAAGCAGTAGAGGCGTCGGCTATCTGTGTGGTTGCGACCACACTGCCGGTGGCAGCAGCAAGGCTACGCACCGGCTGAATGACGGTCGATGTAGTAGTGTTTTTCATCACCTTCTCCGCCTCGCGGCGGGTATCGGTTTCGGCTAAGGTCGGTATATTATCATTATTCAGAGTGTTATCAGTATAGGTTTCAGCAGGTTGTTGGTCTATTTTTGTTGTATCAATGCCGGCGGCAAGCCATATTGCCACTGCAATGGCAACCACAGCGGCTGCCGCACTCACACGGCGCAGCCACAAGGGCATCACTGCCGCGTGCCGCTTCTTTTCAGGCTTGGGCACAGCTGCATCGTCACTCAGGGAGTCGGCAATGTCGTCCCACAGCCCTTCGGGAGCGGGTTCCTCATAGTCGTTGAGCTTGTCGCTCAGATGCTTTAGCCACTGTTGGTCGTCCATATAAAATTATCAACTAAAAATCCTTCAATATTCGTGTTTACTAATTCAAATTGTTAATCATCTGCGTCAGCAGCACTCTGGCGCGATGCAGCTTTGATGCCGATGATCCGGGTGTTATGCCGAGCAGCGATGCGATTTCGCTGTGGCTACGGCCTTCGAGCGCATACAGGTTGAGCACGGTGCGGTAGCCGGCAGGCAGTTGCTTTATCAGCTTCATCAGGGTCGCGGCATCAAGATGTTCCACATCGGGGGTGGCATCATCGGCGACGTCGGTCAGGGCATCGTCGATACTCACAGTGCTGAGTCGGTTGCCTGACTTGAGCCAGCCGAGAGCCTCGTTCACCACGATGCGTTGCAGCCATGCCTTCAGCGAGCCTTTTCCGCGATAAGAGAAATTGCCAATCGAGGAGAAAATCTTCACGAAACTGTCGTGAAGCACGTCGCGCACGGCATCGTCATCGACCACATAGCGAGCCACTGTAGCCGTCAGCACACCGCTATATTGGCAGTAAATCTGCTTCAAGGCATCGGTGTTGCCGGCGGCTGCGAGTGCAGCAAGTTGCTGCTCGTCGATGTGGCTTCCGCTCGTCATTTATTGAGATTTGTGATGATGCGGGGAACTTTAATAGAGCAATTTGGCAGAGATGAGGTCTTCAGTGGGAAGTTCGCCACCCGTAGCCTTTCGGCTGCAGAAGTCAAATTCCACCGATTTGTTGCCTGAGTAGGCTTTCCAGCGGAGTTTCAGCTTCACAGTCTCGCCCTTAGTGTCGGGAAGCTCATTAAGGTTGAAAGCCACAAGCGCATCACCCCACATTCCGTTCACGTCGCCACTGGCATCGTGGCGAAATTCCACTTCGTAGGGATTCTCGGGGTTGATGCCTGTGATAAGGTTCACGCGGTGAGTTTTGTTGCCGCTCCAGCGGGTGCGGAATCGCAGAGTGAGGTATCCGTCTTCGGCGATAGTCACCCAGTCGTTGACAATCTCCACGCAGTCGTTGCCGTAGGTCTCATCGTTTTTTTCAAGAAGGTCGGGCACAGGCATTTTGGTGAGAATGCTGTCAATCCAGTTGAGTCTCACTGCCGATGTGCAGCCTTTGAGGTCGCCGTCGGGAGAATACTTCAGTAAATCCTCCTTTGAAATCTCAGAGTAGTTGACCAGGGCACGCACTTCCTTCTCGTAGGGCGATTTTGTGATGTTAATAGGCAATAGCGAAACGGCATCGGTGAGTTGCAGGAAGAAAGTTCCGTCGTCGGCGGTCTTTGCAGTCACCAGAGCGTTGGCAAATCCATACGCAGGGTCACCTGGAGATATTAGCCAATCCTCGTCATCGTCGTTGCAGGCGGTGAAAACCACAGCAGCCAAAGCCACTGCAAGAGCATTGCGGAAAAAAGTCGTAAATTTCATAGTTCTAATAGTCGGGAAAATATGTTTTGTTATTACTAAAATTATAAACTCTCCATTGAAGCATCACCCTCAGCCACCCTCATAGTCTCCAGATAGCCCGGTCACCCTCAGCCATTCAGCCGGCTTTCGTTGATGCTTCTAATAACTAAATGACAAATTAGGCAAATCCTTGCACCATCGCCCTAAAAATTCATATTATTTAACTATTTCCCTTCAGTCTAGACGAAAACATGGTCGAAATCCACGTTGACAGTCTGGCCGGATTTGAACAGTCCCATCTTCATGTTGAGTTTCATCAGAAGGTCATTGAGCCTTGGGTTGGTGTTGAATCTGAACACATTGCCTGACGAAGACTTGTACTCCAGATCTTCATGGGAGAGTTCCTTTATGGCACGCCCGATTGTGTGGCTCGTCGGTATCCGGATTTCAGGTGATTATCGCAGGTGGCACTCGCTTCTGTTGACATCTTCCACGCAGTCACCACCACAGAG
>CALZFJ010000035.1 GCA_945645715.1 uncultured Prevotellaceae bacterium
ATAGGCTGTGATGCGACCAATGCCGAGGCGGTGAAGCGTGTGTATGAAATAAAGCGTAGAGCCGACAACAAGGCGATGCTTGTGCTTCTCGACAGTGAGGCACGTCTGGAGCGATATGTGAGCGAGGTGCCCGAGATAGCCTACCAGTTGATAGAGGTGGCTGTGGAGCCGCTCACAATCATCTATGATGATGCACGCAACATTGCGCCTAACCTGATGGGCGATAACCACAGTGTGGGCATACGCATCACCGGTGAGACATTCAGCAAGCAGCTTTGCCGACGCTTCGGGCGCCCGATAGTATCTACATCAGCCAATATCAGCGGCGAGCCGTCGGCTCCCACATTTGCCGATGTGAGCGATGAGATAAAGAAAGGAGTAGATTATGTGGTGAAATACCGTCAAGGCGACACCACAGAGGCAAAAGCATCGAGCGTGATAAAGCTATCAGCCGACGGGACATTCAAGATTTTGCGCAAATAATAAACAAAGAAGAGAACTGAAAACGTGACAAATATCCAACTACAACGGCTAAAATATGTTGCGGGCGACTTTGTGTCGTCGGCGGTAGCTGTGTTGCTGTATAATATTGCACGATACTACATAGGAAGCAACAAGATTGCTGCTATGCATGGCTTTGCAACGCTGCAATCGTTTCTGCGCGATGACAGCGTGATATTGGGGCAGATTCTGTTCCCGATAGCGATGATGGGTGTGTATTATCTCTCGGGGTACTATACCGAGGTGATACGCAAATCGCGCCTGCAGGAGCTTGTGACCACGCTTATCACGTCGCTAATATCGGCGTTGATAGTGTTTTTTGTGGCAATAATCAACGACTTGGCAGGAGAGCGAGCCTATAACTATGAGCTTATTGCCGTCTTTTGGCTTATCGCCTTTGTGATGGTGTATGCTGTGCGATTGTGTTTCACCGGCAAGATGGCGCACAATATCAGATCGGGGAAGTTGCTCACCAATGTGATGATAATCGGAGCAGGAAGCAAGGCGGCTGCATTTGGCGCGAATCTTAGCGGTAAAAACCGTAAACTTGGCTACAATGTGGTGGGATATGCGACAATTGATGGCGAAAAACAAGGCAAGGATATTGATAAGCCGGTGTTTGAGTTATGCGACTTGAAAGATGTGTGTGAAAAGATAAATGTGAGTGAGTTTATCATCATTCCTGAGCATCACAATACCAAGACCATACTCAACACAGTGAACACGCTGTTTCCGCTAAACCGTCCGATAAAGATTAAGCCCGACATATACAATATACTTGTGTCGCGTGTGCGCCTTAGCGACTTCCACGGAGAGCCACTGATTGACATCTCGGGAAGTTGCATGGGGCATAGCGCAACGAATATCAAGCGCGTTTCCGACTGTGTGCTGTCGGCACTGGCACTTGTGGTGCTGTCACCACTGTTTCTTTATGTGGCATATCGCATCAAGCGAGAGTCGAAGGGAGGGGTGCTCTATAAGCAGACGCGCATAGGGCTTCACAACCGCCCTTTCACCATCTATAAGTTCCGTACGATGCGTGAAGATGCCGAGAAAGACGGCGTGCCGCGACTGTCGAGCGGCGACGATGAGCGAATCACGCCATTTGGAAAGGTGATGCGCAAATATCGCATCGATGAGCTTCCGCAATTCTGGAATGTGCTCAAGGGCGATATGTCGATAGTGGGTCCGCGCCCCGAGCGAGAGTATTTTATCGAGCAGATAACACAGCGAGCACCCTTCTATACACTGCTGCACCAGGTGCGCCCCGGAATCACTTCGATGGGTATGGTGAAATTCGGCTATGCCGGTAGTGTAGATGAGATGGTGGAACGAATGAAATATGACTTGATTTACTTGGAGAATATGTCGCTGATCAACGACCTGAAAATAATGGTCTATACGGTGGAGACGGTTTTGACAGGTAAAGGAATATAAAAAGAGAAAATCTAAGGAAATAATATGCAGAAATTCATCACTGAAAGTGAAAAGATAAGAGGCCCTTACATGAAGATGCTGCAGTGGCGTGAGAAGCACATCACTGAGCGGAATTTTGTACTCATATTGGCACTTGTGGTGGGACTGTTGTCGGGATTTGCGGCACTGCTGCTGAAACTGATAATTGAGGAGATAGCCTCGCTGCTGACGGCACACGTCTCGATCACGCAGGGCAACTATTCCTACTTGATATTCCCTATTGTGGGTATATTGATAGTGAGCCTCTTTGTGCGCTATGTGGTGCGCGACAATATATCACACGGAGTTACGCGCGTGCTCTATGCCATATCGCAAAAGAAGAGCCGCTTGAAAGTGCACAATATGTGGACATCGCTTGTGGCAAGCTCGGTGACGATAGGCTTTGGTGGATCGGTTGGAGCTGAGGGCCCTATCGTTTTTACGGGAGCGGCAATAGGGTCGAACCTTGGAGGTGCGTTCCGCTTGTCGCCGCGCATATTGATGCTGCTTGTGGGCTGTGGCGCGGCAGCCGGTATTGCCGGAATCTTCAAGGCGCCGATTGCCGGAATGCTATTTACGATAGAGGTGCTGATGCTCGACCTGACGGCAGCCTCGGTGATGCCACTGATGATAGCCTCAATCACCGGAGCAACGGTGGCATACGTGTTTACGGGCTACGATGTGGAGTTTTTCTTCTCGCAAAGCGAGCCGTTTGTGACATCGCGCATACCCTATGTGATATTGCTCGGAGTGTTCTGCGGCTTTGTGTCGCTCTATTTCACCAAGATGATGAACATGATGGAGCGCACCTTCGGGAAACTGAAGAATCCGTGGCTTAAGCTGCTCTTCGGAGCTGTGATACTCAGCTCGCTGATTTTCCTCTTTCCACCGCTATATGGTGAGGGCTATGGACCAATCAACTTGCTGCTTAACGGACAGTTTTCGCAGATATTCGACGGCAGCCTCTTCTATGACTACCGCAATGATGTGTGGATGGTGATATTGTTCATAGGAATGATAATACTCACAAAGGTGTTTGCCACGAGTGCCACCAATGGTAGCGGAGGAGTGGGCGGAACATTCGCGCCGTCGCTCTATGTGGGTTGCATGGCAGGATTCTTCTTTGCCATTCTGATAAATACGCTTGGACTCTGCGACGGCGAGCTATCGACGAAGAATTTTGCGCTGATGGGAATGGCAGGCGTGATGTCGGCGGTGATGCACGCACCGCTGATGGCAATCTTCCTCACGGCAGAAATGACGGGAGGCTATGAGCTGTTTTTGCCTCTGTTGATAGTCTCGACGATATCCTACGGCACAATACGCCTCTTCTTGCCGTGGAGCATCTACACAATGCGACTTGCACAACGTGGCGAGCTGCTCACACATGAGAAGGACAAGACGGTGCTCACACTGCTGAAGATGGACAGCGTGATAGAGACCGACTTCATCGAAGTGCACCCCGACATGACGCTGAAGGAGATGGTGGGAGTGATTTCGCGATCTAACCGCAACCTTTTCCCGGTGACCGACGACAAGGGCTCGCTGCTTGGCATAGTGCTTCTTGATGACATACGCAACATCATGTTCCGCCCCGACCTGTACCGCAAGATGCGCGTGAGCAAATTCATGGCAATGGTACCGGCAAAGATAGAGGTGGGCGAGTCGATGGACAAGGTGATGAAGCTCTTCGACGACACCAATGCCTGGAATCTGCCGGTGGTTGAGAAGGGCAAGTATGTGGGATTCGTGTCGAAGTCGAAGATATTCAATTCATATCGCCGTGTGCTGAAGCATTACACCGACGACTAAACAAATCAACGAAGAATAACGTCATAGAAAATAAACGAGATAACACACAACAAAAAAACAGAGAACATGACAAGGGATAAAAAAGATTTAAGAATAGTATTTTTTGGAACACCGGAGTTTGCGGTGGAGAGCCTTGACCGTCTTGTGAAGGGCGGCTATAATGTAGTGGGCGTGGTGACCATGCCCGACAAGGTGGGAGGCCGAGGCAACAAGGTGGTGCAGTCGGCAGTGAAGCTATATGCTGTGGAGCATGGGCTTAACCTGATGCAGCCCGAAAAGCTGAAAGACCCGGGCTTCATTGAACAGCTACGGTCGCTGAAGGCCGACCTTCAGATAGTCATTGCCTTCCGCATGATGCCAGAGGTGGTGTGGGCAATGCCGCCGCTTGGCACATTCAATCTGCACGCATCTCTGCTGCCGAAATACCGTGGTGCCGCACCTATCAACTGGGCGGTGATGAACGGAGACACAGAGACCGGTGTGACTACATTTTTCTTGAAACATGAGATAGATACCGGCGACGTGATTCAGCAGCGCAAGCTGCCGATTGCCGAGACCGACAATGTGGGCGTGGTGTATGATCGGCTGATGATGATGGGAGCCGACATGGTGATAGAGACCGTAGATGCAATATTGCGCGACGATGTGCGCCCCATTCCGCAAGAAGAGCTGTGTGACAGTGGCATGGAAGCTACGCCCGCGCCCAAGATATTCACCGAAACCTGCCATATCGACTGGAACCGTGACTCGCGCAGCATCTATAACCAGATACGCGGCCTGTCGCCCTATCCTGCAGCATGGACCGAGATTGCCGATGTTGCCGGGAAGTTGCACCATGCCAAGATATATGCCACTGCACTGCCAAGTGATGATGCACTGGCTCGCATAATATCGACCGACGGAGCCGTAAAGCCCGGTGTGATGACCACCGACGGGCGATGCCTGAAGATAGCCTGTGGCGATAACCGATGGATTGAGATTACTTCGATTCAGATTGCCGGTAAACGCCGCATGACCACCGAGGAATTCCTTCGTGGATTTCGGCTATAATGCAAAACACACAAATTACATATACATAATCTGAATAGAAAA
The DNA here is from genome assembly GCA_945645715.1 of uncultured Prevotellaceae bacterium. GTDB lineage: Bacteria > Bacteroidota > Bacteroidia > Bacteroidales > Muribaculaceae > CALZFJ01. Next base: position 4,861 of record CALZFJ010000035.1, read on the forward strand.
CGAATGAAACCATTAAAGAAAATATTATCATGGCTAAATAATCAGCAGGTGATATTCTGGATTTTTGTCCTGACGATATCGCTGCCTAATTTTGTGCTCTTTTTCACTGAGCGTATGCCCTTGCTCACCAAGGTGTGCAACATTGTGCTGCCATTCTCGGTGTTCTGGGCACTGTTTACGCTCACACGCAAGCCCGGGAAGATGTTCTGGATATTGTTCCTATTCATTTTCTACGATGCTTTCCAGATAGTGCTGCTTTATCTATTTGGAGAATCGGTGATAGCAGTGGATATGTTTCTCAATGTGGTGACTTCCAACTCCACAGAGATAAATGAGCTTCTTGGCAACCTTATACCCGGAGTAGCTACAGTGTTTATCATATATGGAGCCACTATCTTCCTTGCCATACGCTCGCTGCTGAGCAAAAAGACACTTGGAACGGAATTCCGCAGGCGTCAGCGATGCTATTCGATGGTGGGAATAGGAGCCGGAATGGTGCTGATGGCGTGCTGTGCATTCTTCGTAAAGGGATTTGATGTGTTTCATCACATCTTCCCGGTGAATGTGACGTATAATATGTGTCTTGCCATCGACCGCCAGATACGCAACGACAGCTATCTTGAGACATCGAAGGACTTCACCTTTGGTGCATCATCGAGCCATGCAGCCGATGAGCTGGAGACGTATGTGATGGTGATAGGAGAAACCGCCCGGGCGATGAACTTTGGCATATATGGCTATGAACGGCCCACAACGCCCTATCTTGAAAGCGACAGCAACGTGGTGGTGTATCGTGATGCCGTGACGGAGTCGAACACTACACACAAGAGTGTGCCGATGCTGCTGTCGGCAATATCGGCACAGAATTTTGGCGACATATACAAGCAGAAGAGCATTGTCACAGCATTCAAGGAGGCGGGATTCCACACTATTTTCCTCTCAAACCAGCGACCAAACCATTCATTTATCGACTATTTCGGGGAGGAAGCCCATTATTCGGAGTTTATAAAGGAAAATATGCCTGCCGATTCCAATGTGCTCGATGCAGCATTGCTGCCGATACTTGAGAAGCAGCTTGCAGCCACAAAGGGCAAGAAGACATTTGTGGTGCTGCACACCTATGGCTCACACTTCAACTATAGGGAGCGCTATAATCCGGAGGATTCCTACTTCAAGCCCGACACGGCGATGGAAGCAAAATACAAGAACAAGGATATGCTGATGAATGCCTACGACAATACCATCAGATATACCGACAAGTTTCTTGGCAGCATCATAGAGATTATGAAAAAGCGCGGAGGTGTGGCAGCACTCGTCTATACAAGCGACCACGGCGAGGATATATTTGACGATGACCGCCGAATGTTCCTGCACGCATCGCCGATTCCTTCATATTATCAGTTGCACGTGCCACTGATTTTCTGGGCATCTGACGAATATGTGTCGAATTATGGCGCGGAGTGGGCGACATTGGAGAAAAACCGCGGGCAGGCAGTGTCGGGCAGCAAGGAGCTGTTTCACACCATGCTTACCCTTGGCGGAATTGACACTGATTTCCGTGTGGATTCGTTGTCGCTGGCATCGCCCGATTTCAAGTCGGGGAAACGCTATTATCTAAATGACCACAATGAGGAAATTCTCCTGAGCGAGACCGGTATGGGAAGGCTTGATGAGGCGATGTTTGCCAAAATGGGACTACGCTATCCGTAGCGACAATTTGGCAGACATGCTAAAGGTGACAAATTGGCAACCGGTGAGTGACAAGAATACTTTGGCACACTATGTGCTATTGTCAATAAGCGGAAGCCGCACAGCAAGCGGCACAACAAAAATTGAATTATAACTAAAAAACTTATAACTATGAACGTTAAACCATTATCCGACAGAGTTCTTATTGAACCGGCACCCGCTGAGGAAGTAACAAGCGGTGGCATTATCATTCCTGATTCAGCAAAGGAAAAACCACTCAAAGGCACAGTGAAAGCCGTAGGAAACGGCACAAAAGACGAGGCAATGGTGGTGAAGCCCGGTGATACAGTTCTTTATGGCAAATATGCCGGAACAGAGCTTGAGTTCGACGGAGTGAAGTATCTCATGATGCGCCAATCAGATATTCTGGCAGTTGTGGAATAATCACTGACTATCAATTTTCTAAGAATCTTAAAAACACAAAGAATCATGGCAAAAGAAATTAAATTCGATATCAAGGCTCGTGAAGAGCTGAAGAAAGGCGTTGATGCACTTAGCAACGCAGTGAAGGTGACACTTGGCCCGAAAGGACGCAATGTGATTATCGAGAAGAAGTTTGGTGCTCCCCACATCACAAAAGATGGTGTGACAGTAGCAAAGGAAGTGGAGCTTGAGGACCAGTTCCAGAACATGGGCGCACAGCTCGTGAAGGAAGTAGCCTCGAAGACAGGTGACGATGCAGGTGACGGAACAACCACTGCAACAGTGCTTGCACAGGCAATTGTGAACACCGGACTGAAGAACGTGGCAGCAGGTGCAAATCCTATCGACATCAAGCGTGGTATCGACAAGGCAGTTGCCAAGGTGGTTGAGGCTATCAAGGCACAGGCTGAGGAAGTGGGCGACGACTTCGAGAAGATTGAGAATGTGGCACGCATTTCAGCCAACAACGACTCTGAAATTGGCCAGCTCATTGCCGAAGCAATGAAGAAAGTGAAGAAAGAGGGCGTAATCACAGTGGAGGAAGCTAAGGGTACCGACACCAGCGTAGATGTGGTGGAAGGTATGCAGTTCGACCGTGGTTACATCTCACCGTACTTCGTTACCAACTCGGAGCGTATGGAGTGCGAGATGGATCACCCCTATATTCTTCTCTACGACAAGAAGATTTCATCACTCAAAGATATGCTCCCAATCCTCGAAGCAACAGCACAGAGCGGACGTCCGCTGCTCATCATAGCTGAGGACGTAGATAGCGAGGCGCTTGCAACACTCGTGGTGAACCGTCTGCGCGGCTCACTCAAGGTGTGCGCAGTGAAGGCTCCAGGCTTTGGCGACCGTCGCAAGGAGATGCTTCAGGATATCGCAATCCTTACACAGGGCGTAGTAATCTCTGAAGAGAAGGGCTTGAAACTTGAAAGCGCTACTATCGACTTGCTCGGTAGCGCAGAGAAAGTAACCGTGAACAAGGAGAACACTACTATCGTGAACGGTGCCGGAGAGAAAGAGTGCATCGCAGAGCGTGTGGCACAAATCAAGGCCCAGATTGAGACTACCAAGTCGAGCTACGACAAGGAGAAACTCCAGGAGCGTCTTGCAAAGCTTGCAGGAGGTGTGGCAGTTCTCTACATCGGAGCACCGTCGGAGGTTGAGATGAAGGAGAAGAAAGACCGCGTAGATGATGCATTAAGCGCAACACGTGCAGCCGTAGCCGAGGGTATCGTACCCGGTGGTGGTGTAGCATATATCCGCGCAATCAAGAGCCTCGACGGCTTGAAGGGTGATAATGAAGATGAGACCACCGGTATCGAAATCATTCGCCGTGCCATTGAGGAGCCTCTTCGCCAGATTGTGGCAAATGCCGGACTTGAGGGCGCAGTGATTGTGCAAAAGGTGAAAGACGGTGAAGGCGACTTCGGATATAATGCCCGCACCGACCAGTATGAGAACCTTCTCAAGTCGGGTGTAATCGACCCTGCTAAGGTAACTCGTGTTGCACTTGAGAACGCTGCATCAATTGCAGGAATGTTCCTCACCACTGAGTGTGTGATTGCCGAGAAGAAGGAGGAGAATCCTGCTCCTGCAATGCCAAATCCGGGCATGGGCGGCATGGGTGGAATGATGTAATAAATCCACGATTTCCGATATAATAAAAAAAGAGGCTTTCGGGCCTCTTTTTTTGTACCATTATGTGAGCTAATGTGAAGCTGTGTCATTTGTTGAGCGGGATTATGCTACCGGCTTGGGAAAGCGGAAGATGATTGAGAGAGCCACCATTAGCACAAGGAATGCGGGATAATACATATATTCCACAAAAGAGACCGGGGAGAGACCCGAAAGCCCGGCTGCGAGGAGAGCCTGTGCGCCGTAGGGGAGAATGCTTTGCACGATGCACGAGCAGGTGTCGAGAATGCTCGCCACTTTGCGCGGTTGCAGGTGGAATTGGTCGGCAATGCGTTTCGATAGTTCACCTACGGTAATTATTGCGATGGTATTGTTGGCAGTGCATACGTTTACCACGCTCACGAGCAGTGCGATGCACGACTGTGCTCCGCGAGCACCGCTGATGTGGCGTGTGAGCCAGTTGATGATGAAGTGGATTCCGCCATTGTGCTTGATTAGTCCGAGAAGCCCCGAGGCGAGTAGAGTGACAACGATGAGGTCGCCCATTCCGGTGATGCCTTCGCCCATAGCCGTCATCATCGCAATTGAGCCAATATCGGTGCAGCCCATAGCGATAGCGATTGATGTGATGATGCCGAGAAGCAGCACGATGAGAACGTTCACGCCGGCAGCAGCCGTTACAATTACCACGAGATATGGGATAATCAGAGCGTAGTTATGCCCTTCGGGGATAGATACTGTAGTAGGCATCACGCTTATCACGATGTAGAGCAGGAGAGTGAGCAGAGCGGCAGGAATTGCTATGAAGCAATTGGCGCGGAACTTGTCGCTCATGCGGCAATCCTGGCTGCGGGTGGCAGCAATAGTGGTGTCGGAGATGAAAGAGAGGTTGTCGCCAAAGAAGGCACCGCCTATGACTACGGCAACGAGAAAGGGCGTTTCAACACCGATATTCCCGGCAATCTCGGTGGCAAATGGAGTGAGGGCCACCACAGTACCTACCGATGTGCCGATGGAGACCGAAATGAAGCAAGCGGAGATGAATATTCCGGGGATAATAAGCTGTGTAGGGAGCGTCTGCAGTGCAAGGGCGACTGTTGCATCAATAGCACCTATGCTTTTTGCAAGGGAGGCAAATGCGCCGGCAAGGATAAAAATCCATATCATATATAATACATTGGCATTAGCAGCTCCACGCGAGAAAATCTCAATTCGCTTCGACAGATTGATACCATGGGTGGTGACAACAGCCCAGGTTACAGCCAAGATGAAAGCCACCGAAACCGGTACTTTATAGAAATCGCCTACGGCAATTGAAACACCAAGGTAGAACGCCAGAAAAACAAATATAGGCGAAAGAGCAAGAAAACCTTGCCGCTTGGTAGGTGCAACGTCGATTGTCATAATCTCTCAAAATTTACTGATTTGGTTGCAAAATTAGTGATTTTTTTGATGAATTATAACGATAGAATTAAAAATGAGGGCATAGTATGTTTAATTTGTAACAATTCTTTTCATATTTGGACATAAGTTAGTATCTTTGTTTCATAGAAAAAAGAAGTCGAATCGGTCAAGTATCGGCAGACAACTTGATGGATTGCAAAATTATCACTCTGTAGAGCATGAAATTTGACTGAATTATGCTTAAAAATATCGTTTCATATAGTATATTGCTGATTTTGGTTAGCTCGTGGACTGTGAGGTCACTTGCTAATGAGGTATTATCAGCGGATGCCGGAGTTGACAGCATTCCTGTAGCCGACGTCACAGGTGATTCACCGATGAGTGACACCATAGGGTGTGATGCGGCATCGCAGGTGACTGACCACAAAAAATCCTATTCCTACAATGTGTCGAAGCGAGATTTCTACAAGATGCTCTATGCCGGAGTGCCGCTGATTGGCGCAGGGCTGTCGGTGCAAGCATCGAATGACAATTTTAAGAGCTTCCGCAATGAATATGCCAAGCAATATAATACGCACTACGACGATTTCCTCCAGTATTCGCCGGCAGCCGTGATGCTGGGAATGAAAGCTCTCGGGGTGGAAGGTCGAAGTTCGTGGGGCAGAATGGCTGTATCCGACGCTTTTTCTATAGCTTTGATGGCAAGTGTGGTGAATACGCTGAAGCATACGGTGAAAGAGAAGCGACCCGATGGCTCAAACAGTCGCTCTTTCCCCTCGGGACACACGG
>CALZFJ010000036.1 GCA_945645715.1 uncultured Prevotellaceae bacterium
TGCATTGCGCATGAACAGGTGGAATGCAGCGCGTGAGTCGGGGCGAATGAGGTCGGCACGGTGAGCGGGAATTAGCTGGTAGTTGGTGGGGTCGGCTTCGGAGGTGCTTTTCGGGGCGGCTTTTGCAGAGCGTAGGGGTTTCTGGCAGAAGAAAAGGCGATATGAAGCCTTTATGCGCTTCAGTTTGCCGGCCCGGGTTGTGAGATTTACGAGCACCATAGCACCGCCGCGGCTGTCGTCGCCATTCTGGTTGGAGATGAAATTACCCATGGAATAGACAAGGAGCGCATCTTTGCCGTAGCGATTGCTGTGACGTATCTCCATAGGCTCAATCACGTGAGGATGTCCGCCGATGATAAGATCCACGCCCTTTTCTTCCACAAGCCAGTGGGCAAGAGAGCGTTGCGATTCCACCGGCAGCAATTGGTACTCAATGCCCCAGTGAAGATTCACACACACCACTTCAGCCCCGCGGGAGCGAGCCTCGTCGATGTCGGCACCGATGCGGTTGCGGTCGATGTAGTTAACCACCACAGAGCCTTGCACCGGAATTCCGTTGGTGCCGTAGGTGTAACTGAGCATGGCAATTTTCAGCCCTTTCACATCGACGATGAGGGGCGACACCTTGCTGCGGTGCTGACTGGAGAGAAACGTGCCTGTGTGGGGAATTTGCAGCGAATCGAGCACCGTGATTGTGCGTCGCAGTCCGGCATCGCGACGGTCGAGACAGTGGTTGTTGGCGGTGAGCAGCAGGTCGAAGCCAGAGGCTGAGAGTTGCCTGGCAAAGGCATCGGGAGCGCTGAAGGCAGGATAGCCCGAATAGGGAGCGCCGCCGAGCGGACATTCCAGATTCACCACGGCATAGTCGGCAGCCTTGATGTCGTCTTCTACAAAGGTGAAGCAAGAGGAGTAGTCGAAAGTGCCTTTGGCACGACGGGCGGCATCGATTTGCGGACCGTGCTGCATGGCATCACCGGCAAAGAGCAAAGAAATCTCCTGCTCACCCCACACTGATTGCAGGAGTGAAAGCAGGAGAATCAATATTGTGCCTAAAGAGGTCATTTTTCAGCTTATTAAGGGAGTCGCACCGGGAGAGATGGCTTAATAGACCGACTTCTGTGCTGCGAGCAGGGTGTTGCGCATGAGTGACACGATGGTCATCGGGCCTACGCCACCCGGAACCGGAGTGATGAATGAGCACTTGGGTGCAACATTCTCAAAATCCACGTCGCCCTTGAGCTTCCAGCCGCTCTTGGTGAGGGTGGAGGGCACGCGAGTGGTGCCTACGTCGATAATCACAGCACCCTCTTTTACCATATCTTCGGTTACGAAGCCCGGTGAGCCGAGGGCGGCGATAATGATGTCGGCATTGCGGCAAATCTCCTTGATGTTATTGGTGTGGCTGTGGCATACGGTCACCGTAGCGTCGCCGGGAGTAGCTTTCTGCATCATGAGCGAAGCCACAGGCTTGCCCACGATGTTGCTGCGGCCGAGCACCACGCAGTTGGCACCCTTGGTGGGTACGTTGTAGCGGCGAAGCAGCTCGATGATGCCGGCAGGCGTAGCCGAGAGGAAACAGGGCAGACCAATCGACATACGGCCCACGTTGATGGGGTGGAAGCCGTCAACGTCCTTGCGATAGTCGATAGCCTCAATGATTTTCTGCTCGGAGATATGCTTGGGCAATGGCAATTGCACGATGAAACCGTCGATGTCGGCATCGGCATTGAGTGAGTCGATAGTGTCGAGAAGCTGCTGCTCGGTAACGTCGTCCTCAAAGCGAATGAGGGTGGATTTAAAACCACATTGCTCGCAGGCTTTCACCTTATGGGCAACGTAGGTTTCGCTACCGCCGTCGTGACCCACGAGCACGGCGGCAAGGTGCGGGCGTTTTTTGCCTTCGCCCACCATCTTCTCCACCTCGGCAGCAATTTCAGCCTTGATGGTGTCGGCAATTTTCTTTCCGTCGATTAATTCCATTGTCTTGAATTTTTTATGTTATTTATTTGGGGCATTAATTTCGCATAACCTCATGTCCTGCTATCAGCAGTGACGAGAATCTCTATTAGCGACGGCGCATTCCGCGCATCATCTTCATAGGGTTCTTCATCGTGGCGGCAAACTTCATCATCTTGCGCGTCTCGCTGAACTGCTTTAGCAGTCGGTTGACTTCCTGTATTGATGTTCCGCTACCCTTGGCGATGCGCTGGCGGCGGCTGCCGTTGATTGCATCGGGGTGTGCACGCTCGTAGGGAGTCATAGAGTAGATGATAGCCTCAATGCTCTTGAAGGCGTTATCGTCGATGTCGATATCCTTGATAACCTTGTTCACGCCCGGAATCATCGAGGCGAGATCCTTGAGGTTACCCATCTTCTTGATTGAGCCGATTTGGGCGAGGAAGTCGTTGAAGTCGAACTGGTCTTTAGCAATCTTCTTCTGAAGTCGCTTAGCCTCTTCCTCGTCGTACTGCTGCTGCATGCGCTCAACAAACGATACTATGTCGCCCATGCCGAGAATACGGTCAGCCATACCGGCGGGGCGGAATGGGTCGATAGCATCGAGCTTCTCACCCGTACCCACAAACTTGATAGGCTTATTCACCACGGTGCGAATGGAGAGTGCAGCACCACCGCGGGTGTCACCGTCGAGCTTGGTGAGCACTACGCCATCGAAGTCGAGACGGTCGTTGAACTCCTTGGCGGTGTTCACGGCATCTTGACCGGTCATTGCATCGACCACGAAGAGCGTTTCGGTGGGATTTACAGCCTTCTTGATGGCTTCGATTTCCTGCATCATCTGCTCATCTACAGCCAGACGTCCGGCGGTATCGATGATTACGAGGTCGTTGTTGTTGCGCTTAGCCTCGTCGATAGCGTGGAGTGCGATGTCGATGGGGTTCTTGCTGTCGGGCTCGGAATACACCGGCACTGCAATCTGCTCACCGAGCACACGCAGCTGCTCGATAGCGGCAGGACGGTAAACGTCGCAAGCCACGAGCAATGGGCGCTTGCCTTTCTCGCTTTTGAGCTTGCGTGCGAGCTTGCCCGAGAAAGTGGTCTTACCCGAACCTTGCAGACCCGACATGAGAATGATGGCAGGCTTGCCTTCAATCTTAAATTCGGCTTGCTCGCCACCCATGAGCAGAGCCAGCTCGTCGTGCACGATTTTCACCATCAATTCGCTTGGCTTGAGGGCGTTGATAACGTCCTGTCCCATAGCCTTAGCCTTCACGGTGTCGGTGAATTGCTTGGCGACTTTATAGTTAACGTCGGCATCGAGAAGAGCGCGACGTACTTCTTTCAGCGTCTCGGCAACATTGATTTCGGTGATTTTGCCTTGACCTTTTAATACCTTAAATGAGCGTTCAAGTTTTTCGCTTAAATTTTCAAACATCGTGTGAAAGTATATTCTAATTTATCTCCGTGAAGGAGCTGGTTGATAATCGGTTGTGAAGTGTAGAGCGGCATTATTTAATCAAGCGGTTAGTGGCAGTGTCGGGGAAGATGACTGCGGGCTTGAACGATTTAGCCTCCTCAAAGTCCATGATAGCGTATGCCATGATGATAACAATGTCGCCCGGTTGCACCTTGCGTGCGGCAGCACCGTTGAGGCACACCACGCCCGAGCCACGTTCGCCGGGAATGACGTAGGTGTCGAGTCGCTCGCCATTGTTGTTATCGACGATATAAACGCGCTCACCGGCAATGATGTTGGCAGCGTCCATCAGGTCTTGGTCGATGGTGATGCTGCCTATGTAGTTGAGGTTTGCCTCAGTGACGGTTACGCGGTGAATCTTCGATTTTACTACTTGTATCTGCATCTCTTCGTTATATGGCTTATTGTTTCTTTGCTTTGATTCTGCTTATTCCTTGAAGTAGGTGATGTTGTCGATGAGGCGCACATCACCGCAATACACAGTGATGCACCCCACAGCATAGCGGGTGTCGGTCCACGCCGAGATGGGCTGCATGGTGATGCCGTCAACAATCTGGTAGTATTCCACCTCCATTGCATCGTAGGCGTTGATGCCTGTGGTTACAAATTTGATGGTCTCGTCAACCGTGTGGCTCTTGGCGAAGTCGAGGCTCTCGTTGAGCAGGCGGTAGATGTTGGGCGCAACGGCACGGTTCTCGGGAGTGAGGCGCACGTTGCGGCTGCTCTTGGCAAGGCCGTCGGCCTCACGTACTATAGGGCAGGGGACAATCTGGAGCTTGAAGCCCTCTTGGCGCACCATCTCGCGGATTACGGCAATCTGCTGGAAGTCTTTCTCGCCGAAATAGGCGCGGTCGGGCTCCACCATCATGAACAGTTTGCTCACAATCTGTGCAACACCATTGAAATGACCCGGACGCATAGGACCTTCCATCACCTCGGCAACCGGTCCGAGATTAAACACGCGTGTGTCGGGCTCGGGATAAACTTCCTCAACCGATGGCATAAACACCACGTCGCAGCCGGCAGCCTCAAGCAGGGCTTTGTCGGCTTCCTCGGTGCGGGGATAAGTGCGTAGGTCCTCTTTATTGTTGAATTGGGTGGGATTGACGAAAACGCTCACCACCACCACGTCGTTCTCCTTGCGACAGCGATCGACAAGCGACTTGTGACCTTCGTGCAGGGCACCCATAGTGGGTACGAGACCAATGGATTTGCCTGCCTCACGGGCTGATTTCACTGCGCTTTTCAGCTCTTTTACAGTATTTACAGTTAGCATTGCTATTTGCATTTATCGTGGACTCGCACACGCGAGCATCCACAGCTTGTTTAACATCGGGGGCACTCGCACGGAGTACCCACTTAAAAAACTTTGCAAAGTAAATACATATTTGGGAATTACACAAATATCCCGCCATTTTTCCAAAAAAATCCCTTAAAAATCGGTGTTATGTAGGGTGAAACATAAAGTGTAAAAACGGAAAAAGTGTGATTGCGAAAGCCGCAAGCGGGGCATAAACGGGGCTTCTTGGGAGGAAGCCCTGATGCCATGCAAATGTTATTCTTAATTCAGTCACTGATAACGGGCAATTCGCTGACAGCATCGTGTCGGGTGTCATCACCGAAAAAATCATGCTGAAAGAACCATGTTTCTGCCACTTGCTTTATAAATGCGAAAAATGAATTGTAGGCAGAATATAATGCCTTATTGAGCTAAGATTTTCTTCAGATCGCTTGCAAAAATTGAAGAATATTTTTGCGCGGGAGTGTGGATATGTGAGGGATAATTTGTAATTTTGGAGGCGCAAAGGCGTGAGGAGCATGCCGATTAAGGCTTCACCGATGCCTGTGAATTTGTATAAACAATGAAACTGATTAATAATCACTTAGATATGAACACTACTGACAAATCGGAAACTGAATTGATTCTTATCAATATATCGGGTCAGGACCGCCCCGGCGTGACTTCGGCTCTCACTGAAATTCTTGGAAAATATGATGCCTCGATTCTCGATATCGGTCAGGCTGATATTCACCACACTCTTGCACTTGGAATCCTTTTCAAGACTGAAAGCCACAAGAGCGGCGACATAATGAAGGAATTGCTCTTCAAGGCAGCCGAGAAGAATGTGCAGATTCGCTTCTCGCCCCTGAAGCTCGAAGACTACGATGAGTGGGTGGGCATGCAGGGCAAGAACCGCTATATCATCACCATTTTGGCTCGCAGCATCACTGCCCGCCAGATTGCAGCGGTGAGCAAGATTGTGGCTGAGCAGGGACTGAATATCGATGCCATTCAGCGACTCACCGGACGTGTGCCGCTAAAGGACGGTGAGGAGGTGCGCACACGCTCGTGCATTGAGTTTTCGGTGCGTGGCACTCCGCGCGACCGCGAACAGATGCAACGCGACTTCATGCGTCTTACCAACGAGCTTGAATTCGACCTCTCGATGCAGGAGGATACCATCTATCGCCGCTGCCGCCGACTGATTTGCTTCGATATGGACTCTACGCTTATCGAAACTGAGGTTATCGACGAGCTGGCGATGCGTGCCGGTGTGGGCGACAAGGTGAAGGCAATAACAGAACGTGCTATGCGCGGCGAGATCGACTTCATAGAGAGTTTCACCGAGCGAGTGGCTCTGCTGAAGGGGCTTGATGAGAGTGTGATGAAGGAGATTGCCGAAAATCTGCCTATCGCCGAGGGTGTAGATAGACTGATGAAGGTGCTGAAGCGCACCGGATTCAAGATTGCGATTCTATCGGGTGGTTTCACTTATTTCGGAAACTACCTGAAGCAGAAATATGGTATCGACTATGTGTATGCTAACGAGCTTGAGGTAGAAGACGGCAAGCTCACCGGACGCTATGTGGGTGAGGTGGTTGATGGCCGCCGCAAAGCGGAGCTATTGAAGCTGCTGGCGCAGGTGGAGAATGTGAACATTGCGCAGACTATCGCAGTGGGCGATGGTGCCAATGACTTGCCTATGCTCACTACCGCCGGACTGGGTATTGCCTATCACGCTAAGCCTAAGGTGAAGGCGAATGCCAAGCAGAGCATTTCGACCATCGGGCTTGATGGTGTTCTCTACTTCCTCGGTTTCAAGGATTCGTTTATTAATTAAAGGTTAGAGGTTAGAGGTTAGAGGGGGCGAATTATTTAATGTGAAGGTTATGAGGAGAGGATTGGCGATATTGATGGCGATGGTTACGGCTGTGGCAGCAATGGCACAGTCGGTGGGACTGGTGCTGAGTGGCGGTGGCGCAAAGGGTATTGCGCACATCGGTGTGATTCAGGCTCTTGAGGATAATGAGATTCCGATTGACTACGTTACCGGAACTTCGATGGGTGCCATTGTGGGTGGACTCTATGCCGCCGGATTTGCGCCTGATGAAATGATGGGCATCTTGATGTCGAAAGACTTCAGCGACTGGTCAACGGGCGTTATCAATGAGAATCTCACCTATTATTTCGACCGCAAAGCTCCTACACCGTCGATGGTAAAGCTCAACTTTGTGAGCGACGACTCGGTGAAGTTGAAACTCGACCTGCTGCCGTCGAGCCTTATAAATCCTCTGCCTATGAATTTCGGCTTCCTTGAGCTGTTTACTCCTTACACAGCGCAGTGCGGTGGCGATTTCAACCGACTTTTTGTGCCTTTCCGCTGCGTGGCGAGCGATGTGTTCAACAAGCGCAAACTTGTGCTCGGCAGTGGTGGACTTGGCGAGGCTATTAGAGCTTCGATGAGTTTTCCTATAGTGTTTAAGCCGCAATATATCAATGGATTGCCAATTTTCGATGGAGGAATCTACGACAATTTCCCCGTAGATGTGATGCGCACCACCTTTGCGCCCGAGTTTGTGCTGGGAGTAGATGTGTCGTCGGGAAGTTCAAAGATTGATATGAACAGCCTTGTGGATCAGGTGGAAACGATGATAATACAAGACGAGAACACCGAAATTCCCGACAGTGTGGGCATAAAGATGGTGCTCAATCTGAGCGATTTCGGACTTCTCGACTTCCCCAAGGCACGCGCTATCTATCAGATAGGCTATGACCGCACTATTGCCATTATCGACTCGATAAAGGGACGTGTGGACCGACGTGTGTCGCGGCAGACGCGAGAATTTGAGCGCGAGGTGTTCAAGAGCCGCACTCCCAAGGTGATATTCGACTCGGTCAGCGTGAGCGGAGCCAAGAACCCGAAGCAGAACGACTATTTGCGGCACCTCTTCATTCACCGCGAGCGCGACACGCTCAATGTGGAGCAAGCCAAGGTAGCCTATTACCGTGCCATTACGTCGGGAAAGCTAAAGGACTTTGTGCCACATGCCGAATATAAGCCTGAGAGCAAGATGTTTACCCTTGGCTTTGATGCCAAGGTGCGCGATAACGTGTCGGTGGGTGTGGGAGGCTGGCTCTCATCATCAACCAACAGCATGATGTATCTGTCGCTTAACTACAACACGCTTAGCTATAACTCCTTCGATGCTTCGGTCGATGGCTGGCTGGGACAGAGCTACTATGCCGGACGGCTACTTGCCCGAGTGGCATTCAACACGCAGCGTCCTACCGAACTGCAACTTGAGGCGGCAGTGTCGAAACAGAAATTCTATGAGAGCGATATGCTATTCTATGAGGACGAGTTGCCTACTTTCATTATCAACAACGACCGCTATGCCCGGCTCAACTTCGGGTGCGCCATAGGCAGGCGTTCGCGCCTCACGGTGGGGCTTGGATATGGCTACCTGCACGACCGCTTCTATCAGAGCAATGTGGTGGATTATTCGGCTGTGGGTCAGGATAATGCCTACTACAAGCTGTGGCAGGCTCGTGCATCATTTGAGCGCAACTCGCTCAACCACGAAATCTATCCGACCAACGGCAGCCGACTGCGCCTCACAGCGATAGGAGTGAAGGGTGAGAGCGAATACTCGCCATGGACAAACTCCGAGCCGGCCGTATTTGGCGACGATGCGTGGATTCAAGGCGAATTGCAATGGGACAAATATGCTAATCTGCACCATCACTTCTCGCTTGGCTTCAGAGCCGATGTGGTGGCATCAACGCGCCCGCTTATGAGCAACTACACTGCCACAATAGTGCAGGCTACGGCATTCACGCCCACACCGGCTACTGCCAACTACTTCAATCCCGACTTCCGCAGCAATTCCTTTGTGGCAGGAGGAGTGGTGCCTATATGGAAGGTTATGGATAATTTGCAGCTTCGCACTGAGTTTTATGCCTTTGTGCCTTTCCGCCGCATAGAGGAAAATGAAAACCACTCACCGAAGTATGGCAAGTGGTTTAATCATATCAGTTATATGGGTGAGGCTGCAGTGGTGTATAATTTCCCGTTTGCCTCACTGAGCATCTATGGCAATTACCTTAGCTATCCCTCGCGAAACTGGAACTTCGGCATCAGTTTCGGTCTGTTCTTCACCGCCCAGAGATTTCTGAGGTAAGAGGTTATTCCTCGATGAGAGCCATGCCGCGGCGCAGAGCTTCCTCGTTCATCGGGAGGAGGTTGTGGTGACGCTCCGGGAGAGTCTTCTTCAAGCCCTTCAGCACGCTGTCAATCGACACGATGGGTTTCACCTTGAGCAGCGCACCAAGTACAATCATATTGAAAGCCTTGTTGTTTTTCAGCTCAAATGTCGCCTCCATTGCGTTGATGTGATACACGGTGATATCGGTGCGCTTGGGCGGAGTGTGAATGCCGTAGCTGTCGTATATAAGTATGCCGCCGGGTTTCACCTTACTCTCAAAGCGGTCGAGGCTCTGCTGATTGAGCACCACGGCTATGTCGTAGGCATTGAGGATAGGCGAGCTGATGCGCTCGTCGCTGAGAATTACGGTGACGTTAGCCGTGCCGCCACGTTGCTCGGGGCCATATGAGGGCATCCATGTAACTTCTTTGTCTTCCATAAGTCCGGAATAGGCAAGAATTTTGCCCATAGAGAGGACACCCTGTCCTCCGAAACCGGCTATAATGATTTCTGCTTTCATGCTGTGAAAAGTATGGTTAATCGCGTGCACGCATCATGTGTCGCGATGCAGTTGTTGTTATTCGTTCTTTAAGTCGCCGATTGGGTATTTCTTGAACATGTTCTCTACCATCCACTCATTCGACTGCACGGGGTTGAGTTTCCAGCCAGAGTTGCAGGTGCTCACAATCTCCACGAGCGAAGTTCCTTTGCCTGCCATGCTGTTCTCGAAAGCCTTGCGGATAGCCGCTTTGGCTTTGCGCACGGCAGCCGGAGAATGAACACTCTGCCGGGTGACGTAGCAAGTTCCATCGAGCTGAGCCACGAGATTCGATATAGCGA
Organism: uncultured Prevotellaceae bacterium; assembly: GCA_945645715.1. Taxonomy (GTDB): domain Bacteria; phylum Bacteroidota; class Bacteroidia; order Bacteroidales; family Muribaculaceae; genus CALZFJ01. The sequence continues at coordinate 9,764 of CALZFJ010000036.1, forward strand.
GAGGATAGCCGTTGAGGTCGGCACGACGTCCGTAGGGAGTGGTGGCGGTCTTCATACCGAGTAGGGTGGTAGGAGCCATCTGTCCGCCCGTCATGCCATATATGGCGTTGTTGATGAAGATTATTGCAATGTTTTCGCCACGGTTTGCGGCATGGATAGTCTCGGCAGTTCCGATAGCTGCAAGGTCGCCATCGCCCTGATAGGTGAATACGAGTTTTTCGGGTTGCAGACGCTTGATAGCAGTGGCTACAGCAGGCGCACGGCCGTGAGCAGCTTCGATGAAATCAACGTCGATGTAGTTGTAGGCAAATACTGAGCAGCCCACAGGAGCCACGCCGATAGTCTTGTCTTCGGCGTCCATCTCCTCGATAATTTCTGCAATAAGTTTGTGCACCACACCATGGCTACAGCCGGGGCAGTAGTGCATGTGACATTCGTTGAGAAGGGCGGGGCGCTTGTACACGCGGTTCTCGGGTTTTATTATATCGTTGATATCCATAACAGGCATCATTTTTTGTTGATAAAAAGATTCTCGAGGGCATCGAGCACTTCGTCGGGGGTGGGGACGTTACCGCCGAGGCGGCCATAGTGCTTCACGTCGATGCTGCAATTCACGGCGAGTTTCACGTCTTCAATCATTTGTCCGGCATCAAGCTCCACGGTGAGAATGCCCTTGCAGCCCTTAGCCGCATCGGCAATTTGCTGTGCGGGGAACGGCCACAGAGTGATGGGGCGTGCGAGACCGAGCTTGATACCCTTCTCGGCAGCGAGTTCCATCACCTTCTGGCAGATGCGAGCCATGCTGCCGAAAGCCACGAGCAGATAGTCGCAGTCGTCGGTGTTGATAAGCTCGATACGGGTTTCGTTCTTTTCGATTTCGCGGTAGGTGCGCTGGAAGCGGAGGTTGTTCTGCTCCATGCGGTCATCATCAAGCTCAAGCGAAGTGATGACATTCTGCTTGCGTCCCTTCTTTCCGGTGGTAGCCCAGGGGCATTGCTCGCGGATTTGCTCCTCGGTGCGTCGTGGACGCTGCTCAGGGAGTACCACCTTTTCCATCATCTGTCCGATAACACCATCGGCGAGAATCATGGCAGGTGTG
>CALZFJ010000037.1 GCA_945645715.1 uncultured Prevotellaceae bacterium
ACGAGGGTCGTGACTAAGGAATACCACCTTGTCGTTTTTCTCGATAGTGAGGTTGAGGTCGCGGAAAAGGACGTCGCCATCGACGCTTGCGGTGAGACCGTGGAGCTCAAGAATCTTGTTTCCGGGCTCTCGCTCAGGGGTGAAGATGATGCCCGGATAGCGACGTGAAGATGGCTGGATTTCTTCGATGTTGAGCTTTTCGAGCATCTTCTTGCGGCTGGTAGTCTGCTTTGATTTAGCCACATTAGCGCTGAATCGGCGAATGAACTCCTGCAACTCTTTCTTCTTTTCCTCAGCTTTCTTGTTCTGCTGCTGTTGCTGGCGCAAGGCGAGCTGGCTCGACTGATACCAGAAGCTGTAGTTACCGGCAAAAAGAGTAACCTTGTTGTAGTCGATGTCGAGAGTGTGAGTTGATATAGCATCAAGGAAGTGGCGGTCGTGAGAAACCACGAGCACTGTGTTCTCGAAATTGGAGAGATAGTTTTCGAGCCAAGTAACGGTGTCGAGGTCGAGGTCGTTGGTAGGCTCGTCGAGTAGCAGGTTGTCGGGATTTCCGAACAGAGCCTTGGCGAGCAGTACGCGAACCTTTTCTTTGGCGCTCATATCCTTCATGAGAGTGTAGTGCTTCTCTTCCTTGATACCAAGCCCGCTAAGGAGGGCGGCAGCATCGCTCTCGGCGTTCCAGCCTTCCATTTCGGCGAATTTCTCCTCAAGCTCAGATGCACGGATACCGTCGGCATCGGTGAAATCAGCCTTGGCATAAAGTGCGTCTTTTTCCTGCATCACTTCCCAGAGGGTAGTGTGACCGCGAAGAACGGTTTCCATCACTGTACATTCATCGAACTCAAAGTGATCCTGACTGAGCACCGACATGCGTTCGCCCGGACCCTGGCTTACAGTGCCGTGGGTAGGGGAGAGCTGTCCGCTCAAAATTCGCATAAGCGTACTTTTTCCAGCACCATTAGCGCCGATAATTCCATAACAGTTTCCGGGAGTGAACTTCAAGTTAACGTCCTGAAACAAAACTCTTTTACCAAATTGAATACCTAAATTGCTAACTGATATCATTCTATATATGCTTCTATCTTTATATCAATGAATAAACTGTCTGAGAGCCAACAACCAAAGCCTCAGAAAGTGCCAACGCCGGCAATGCCACGTGGGGGCTTGCTGCGAATTGATGTTGCAAAGGTACTCATTTTTATTGAAACAATTATTAAGCTGCATAAAAAATTCACATTAATGTGGGGAGAAAGAGGGGAGAAACTTGGGGAAGCGAGTGGGGGAATGATTTTTTTTGATTAACTTTGCAGTCGGGTTGCGCGAGGGGCGCGACAAATCCATGAGATGGAAAAGATTATGATGAATTAAAAGAAAAAAAGATAAAATATATGTCGAGAAACGATAATGAATTAGAGGGTGTGAGCTTGCTTGGGAACCAGGGCGTGAAATATCCTACCGACTATGCCCCCGAGCTGCTTGAAACCTTTCCAAACAAGCACTGCGACAACGAATATCTCGTGACATTTAACTGTCCTGAGTTTACTACATTATGCCCTAAAACCGGACAGCCTGATTTTGGCAAGATTATCATCAATTATATACCGCGAGAGCGCATGGTGGAGAGCAAGAGCCTGAAACTCTATCTATTCAGCTTCCGCAACCATGGAGATTTTCATGAAGACTGTGTGAACATCATTATGAAAGACTTGGTTAAGCTTATGGAGCCGCGCTATCTTGAGGTGGTGGGCATATTTATGCCAAGAGGAGGAATTTCGATTTATCCATTTGCTAACTATGGCGATGCCGAGCACCAGGACATGGTGAAGCAGCGTATGCTCGCAGCATTCCGTAATGAATAACGATGATGAAAGATTCGGTAATAATACTATCAGGCGGCATGGACTCAGTGACGCTGCTCTATGAATATCGCGACAGGGTGGCACTTGCCGTGACATTCGACTATGGCTCGAACCACAACCGCCGGGAGGCAGCATTTGCAAAGCTGCATTGTGAGCGACTTGGAATAGAGCACCTGCTTATACCGCTCAACTTCATACATGATTATTTCAAGAGCTCGCTGCTCGAAGGTGCAGATGCCATACCCGAAGGGCACTATGCTGCAGAAAACATGAAATCGACAGTGGTGCCGTTCCGCAACGGCATAATGTTGTCGATAGCTTGCGGAATAGCAGAGAGCAGGGGGTTAAAGAACGTGATGATAGCCAATCACTTTGGAGACCACTCCATCTATCCCGACTGCCGTGCAGCATTTGTAGAAGCCATGTCGAAGGCGATGAGCGAAGGCACCTACGATGGTGTGAAAGTGTTTGCCCCTTACACGGGAATATCGAAGACCGATATTGCACGCCATGGGGCAACACTCGGAATTGACTACACCGAGACCTACTCGTGCTACAAGGGCGGTGCAAAGCATTGCGGCAAGTGTGGCACCTGTGTGGAACGTAAGGAGGCACTGCACGATGCGGGAATAGATGACCGCACTGAATATGAGGCTTGAAGGCTTTTGATGTAAAAAAGAATAAATGAGAATTAAGATATGTACTACATAAAAAAGACAATGGAGGTGTCGGCGTCGCATAGCTTGTCGCTGAGCTATGAGAGCAAATGCACCAATCTCCACGGGCACAACTGGGTTATCACTGTGTACTGCAAGTCGGAGAAGCTCAATGCCGACGGTATGGTGTGCGACTTCACGCACATAAAGGAATTGCTGAAGGAGAAGCTCGACCACCGCAACCTGAATGAAGTGTTGCCATTCAATCCCACAGCCGAGAATATAGCACGCTGGATTGTGGATTCGATTGAAGAATGTTATCGGGCAGATGTGCAGGAGTCGGCCAACAACATAGCGACTTACATCGACGAATGATGAGGCGAATAAATGAAATATTCTATTCTCTGCAGGGCGAGGGTGCCAATACCGGAGTCCCGGCAGTGTTTGTGCGCTTCTCGGGCTGCAACTTGCGATGCTCATTCTGTGATACACAGCACCAAGACGTAACAATGATGAGCGACGAGGAGATAATAGCCGAAGTGATGCGCTACCCACAGGCACGCATAGTGGTGCTGACCGGAGGAGAGCCATCGCTGTTTATAGATGAGGCATTTATCAGCAAGCTAAAGACGGCAACGGGCAAGACTATCACCATCGAAACAAATGGTACGAATGCGCTACCCGAGGGGATTGACTGGGTTACGCTGTCGCCCAAGACCGGATTTGATGGAGGCGACCTGCAACCGCTGTTGCTCACCGAGTGTGATGAGCTGAAGGTGGTGTATGTGGGGCAACGACTTGAAGGATATTTCGGAATAAAGGCTAAGGAATACTACTTGCAACCGTGCTACTGTGATGATGAAGAATTGCGAAATGCCAACATCAAGGCAACGATAGAGGCGGTGATGCGCGATTCGAGATGGCGACTTTCGCTCCAGACACACCGCATAGCCGGAATAAGATAACAGACACAAAGTAAAACAGATGGATTATGGACGAAATACTGAACCTATTGCAATCGGACGACGTGAACGCTCTCAATGCAGTGTTTAAGCTCACACTCAGCCTCCTTCTCGGCTGTGTGGTGGGACTTGAGCGCAAGCGTAAGGGTCAAATAGCCGGACTCCGCACGTTTGCACTAATTTCGATGGGAGCCACATTAGCAATGATACTTTCAATCTACATTCCACAAGAGTATATGGGGCTGAAAAACGGAGACCCGGGGCGAGTGGCAGCTCAGGTGATTACCGGTGTGGGATTTCTCGGTGCCGGAGCAATCATACAGATGAAAGGCTCGGTGCGAGGACTTACCACAGCAGCCGGAATATGGATGGTAGCCACCATAGGAATGGCAGTGGGAGTGGGAATGTATTTAGTGTCGGTAATAGCCACATTGCTGATTATCTTCATTCTCGTGACGCTGGAGCGCTATGAGCATAAGCTCAATATCGGGCAGGAGTCGAAAATCGTGCGGGTGAAGGTGAAGGGAATACTCAGCACACAGAGCGACTACTCCACGATTTTTGCCCGCCATGCCATACACGTATCTGACGAATATTTGAAATTTGACTATGAGCAGAATTTCACGATAATCAACTTTGTGATACTCACTAAGGGTGGGGCGGATTTTGCAACTCTGTTCAGAGAGATTCACGATGTACAGCCTACTATTTCCATCACGCTCACAAATGAGGTGAATATTTAGTGTTGCTACCAAATATAGAATACTATGAACATAGAAGGACTAATAGGCGACTTGGCACTGATACTTGTGCTCGGAGCCATATCGACAATCATTTTCCGTAAGCTCAAGCAGCCGATAGTGCTGGGCTATATAGTAGCAGGATTCCTTGTGGGACCGCATTTCACGTATTTTCCCACGATACATAATGAGGACAATATTGAGTTCTGGGCGCAGATAGGTATTATTGTGCTATTGTTCTCGCTCGGACTTGAATTCAGCTTCAAGAAGCTGATGAATGTGGGAGGGTCGGCTATAGTGACGGCTCTGATAATAGTGAGCGGCATGATGGGGCTTGGTGTGATGGTGGGACACGCGCTCGACTTCAGCAACATCAACTGCCTGTTTCTGGGTGGTATGCTATCGATGTCGTCAACTACGATTATCATAAAAGCATTCAATGACCTGAACATGAATCACCGCCGCTTTGTGCCACATGTGCTTGCTGTGCTAATATGCGAGGACTTGTTTGCAGTGGTGATGATGGTGCTGCTTTCGTCGATAGCACTCAACAACAGTGTTGAGGGCAGCGAATTGCTTATGAGCATAGCCAAACTTGTGTTTTTCCTTGTGATATGGTTTACGGTGGGTGTGTATCTTATTCCATCGTTCTTCAAATATGCGCATCGGCTTATCAACGACGAGATATTGCTTGTGGTGGCAATGGGCATGTGTTTCTTTATGGCTGTATTCTCGGTGTATTCGGGATTCTCGATGGCACTTGGAGCCTTTGTGATGGGCTCGATACTTGCCGGGACATGTGAAGCCGAGCATATAGAGCACCTTGTGAAGCCTGTGAAGGATCTTTTTGGAGCAGTGTTCTTCATATCGGTGGGAATGATGGTGGATACGAGTATCATAGTGCAATATGCAAGCACAATTGCTACGCTGTCGGTAGTAGTTGTGGTGGGAATGATAGTTTTTGGCACGTTTGGAATGCTTGCAACGGGGCAAAGCTTGAAAATAGCGATAGAATCCGGATTCAGCCTCACACAGATAGGAGAATTTGCATTTATCATAGCCTCGCTTGGCTTGTCGCTGGGAGTGCTTGAGCCATCGCTATATCCGATAGTGGTGGCAGTGTCGGTGATTACTACTTTCTTTACGCCTTATTTCATAAAGTTTGCCGAACCCGTATATAATTGGCTGATAAAGAGGCTTCCACACAAGCTTCTGTTGCTGCTTGAGCGTTACACCAAGCAAGAGACCACCTCGGTGAGCGTGGAGAAAAGGATATGGAAGGCAGTGCTTGGACGCTACACGTGGCGCATATTGCTCTATTCCACGCTGATTATAGCTATTGTGCTGATTTCAAACAACTATTTGCTTCCATTTATGGACAACTTGGTGGGCGAGGCATGGGGAGATGTAGTGTCGGCCGGTGTTACACTTTCGGTGATGGCACCATTCTTGCTTGCACTGTCGATACCTACCACAAAGCGAAGCGAGTGGGAGGCACTTGAAAAGAAATCGGGAAGCCGATCGACAATGCCGCTTGTGGCACTGAGCATTGTGAGGCTGATAATTGCATTCGGACTTGTGTCGTGGTATCTGAGCCATGTGTTTACGTTCACGGCAGGAGTAACGATTGCGTTCGGGCTTATATTCCTCATAGTGATATTCCTCTCGAAGAAGGTGCGTCGGCGCATGCACGACATGGAGAAACGGTTTATCAGAAACTTGAATGAGCGAGAATTGCGACGAAGCGGACGTGGAAATGATGCAGCACTGGTGTCGGACCTGCATGTGGCGTACATAAGAGTAGGCTATAGCTGTCCCTTTGTGGGAGAGCGGTTGCGCGACTCCGACCTACGCAAGAAATATGGGGTGAATGTGGTGAACATTCAGCGTGGAGCAAAGCGATTTCCTATACCTACGGGCGATATGCGCATCTTCCCCGGCGACTTGCTTGGAATCATAGGCACTGATGAGCAGATACAGAAGCTGTTGCCAATAATGGAAGATGCACCAGGCAGCGAGATTGCTGGTGAGGACATTGAGATGAAGCTTATGCCCATTGAGGTGAGGGAGAACTCGGTGCTTGCAGGAAAGACCTCGGCATCGCTGAGGCTTCGTGACGAATATCAGGCACTGCTTGTAGCGATAAAGCGCGGTGAAGATGAATACATCAAGCCCGACGGTAACGAGACATTTATGCCACACGACACACTGTGGGTTGTGGGCAATGAGACGAAACTTGCGGCATTATGCAAATAGCGCATGGTGTTAAACGCGCTTTTACAGTGGGTTATAAAAACTTTATTGAGTTTTGGCCAGGATATAAGTGAAGTCTCACAATTTTTTCTTATTTTTGCAAACAGAAATAACAACCTCATAGAAATTATTCATGCAAGAGAAGATTATTATCTTAGATTTCGGCTCGCAGACTACGCAACTGATAGGACGCCGTGTGCGAGAGCTGAACATGTATTGCGAGATTGTTCCCTACAATAAGTTTCCGCACGGCGATGAGTCGGTGATAGGCGTAATCTTGTCGGGAAGCCCATTCTCGGTTTACGACGAGAAAGCATTTAAGGTGGATTTGAGTGACATTAGAGGGAAATATCCTCTGCTCGGCATCTGCTATGGCGCACAGTTTATGGCATATACCAATGGAGGCAAAGTGGAGCCGGCAGGCACACGAGAGTATGGACGAGCCAATCTCTCGAAATTTGATGCCGGAAATCCGCTGCTCAAGGGGGTAAGCCCCAACTCACAGGTGTGGATGAGCCATGGTGACACAATCACTGCAATTCCCGATAATTTCAAGATCATAGCATCGACCGACAAGGTGGCAGTGGCTGCCTATCAAGCCGAGGGCGAGAAGCTGTGGGGCGTGCAATTCCACCCCGAGGTGTTTCACTCGGTAGATGGCACACAGATATTGAAGAACTTTGTGGTAGATATCTGTGGCGGTAAGCAGGACTGGAGTGCAGCTTCATTTATTGAAAGCACCGTGGCACAGCTCAAGGAGCAGCTTGGCGATGACAAGGTGGTGCTCGGATTGAGTGGAGGTGTGGATTCGTCGGTAGCGGCAGTGCTTCTCAATAGAGCTATAGGCAAGAATCTCACCTGCATCTTTGTGGATCACGGAATGCTTCGCAAGAATGAGTTCAAGAATGTGCTTCACGACTATGAGTGCCTTGGGCTGAATGTGATAGGTGTAGATGCAAGTGCTAAGTTCTTCGGAGAACTTGCAGGAGTTACCGATCCTGAGCGCAAGCGCAAGATTATAGGCAAAGGCTTCATCGATGTGTTTGACGCAGAAGCCCATAAGATAGAAGATGTGAAGTGGCTTGCACAAGGTACTATCTACCCCGACTGCATTGAGTCGCTCTCAATCACCGGAACCACTATAAAGAGTCACCACAATGTGGGAGGACTGCCGGAGAAGATGAACCTAAAGCTCTGTGAGCCACTGCGACTGCTCTTCAAGGACGAGGTGCGCAGTGTGGGACGCGAACTTGGAATGCCCGAGCATCTCATCAAGCGTCACCCATTCCCGGGACCGGGGCTTGCGGTGCGCATACTTGGAGATATCACCCCCGAGAAAGTGCGAGTGCTGCAAGATGCCGACGACATCTTCATTCAGGGACTTCGCGACTGGGGCTTGTATGACCAAGTGTGGCAGGCAGGAGCAATACTGCTTCCCGTGCAGAGTGTGGGCGTGATGGGCGATGAGCGCACCTATGAGCGTGCAGTTGCACTTCGTGCCGTGACGAGCACTGATGCAATGACAGCCGACTGGGCACACTTGCCATATGAATTTATGGCAAAGGTGAGCAACGACATCATCAATAAGGTGAAAGGTGTGAACCGCGTGTGCTACGATATCAGCTCAAAGCCGCCGGCAACGATTGAGTGGGAGTGACGTATCGCTCATGCACAGTTGGAATAGGGCAAACCCGTGAAGAAGAATCATGACTTAACTAACTAAAATATTATTACATAATCGCAGACCTTAGAGCTGCAAAAAGATAACTAAAACAATGGCTTACGTATTTACAGATGAAAATGCAAAAGAAGCGATTGAATCGGGAAAACCGGTGGTAATCGACTTCTGGGCAGAGTGGTGCGGACCATGCAAGAGAGTTGCACCAATAGTTGATGAATTAGCTGAGGAATATGCCGACAAGGTACTTATCGGCAAATACAACGTAGATGATTATTCCGACCTCAGCACAGAATACAGTATTCGCAACATTCCCACAATGCTTTTCTTCAAGGGAGGAGAACTGAAAGAGCGTAATGTGGGATCGATTTCAAAAGCCGACTTGGCAAAGAAAATCGATGCACTGCTCTAAGTAGCCGGTGCATAAATGATAGAGAAGAGGAGATGAATCGAGCCTAGAAAGCCGATTTGTCTCCTTCTTTTTATCAAAAAAACGATATTTTTGCACAATAAGTTACTTTTTGTTGATAATGTGAGGGATAATTTTGTAATTTTGCAAGCGATTATGCTTGAAACGACAAATATCAAATCAAATAAATCAATAAATCAAAAAAATCATTATGACAACAACAACGATTAAAAGCACGCTGCGCGATTCGGCTGCAATGAGGTGGACGGCACTGCTTTTGCTGGCGTTGGCGATGTTCTGTTCATACATTTTCATGGACATACTGTCGCCAATCAAGGACCACATGCAATCGACACTGGGCTGGGATTCAACAGCCTTCGGCACGATGCAGGGTTCGGAGACATTCCTTAATGTGTTTGTGTTCTTCCTGATATTTGCGGGAATCATTCTCGACAAGATGGGAGTGCGCTTCACTGCAATCCTCTCGGGAGCAGTGATGCTTGTGGGAGCAACAATCAACTGGTATGCCGTTACACGCTATTTCCAGGGCAGTGGACTTGAGACATGGTTTAATGAGAACCTGAATTACATTCCAGGCTTCGATGAGCTTGGAATTTCGCCATTCTACAAGGGAATGCCGGCATCGGCAAAATTCTCGGCAGTGGGCTTCATGATTTTCGGCTGCGGAGTGGAGATGGCAGGAATCACGGTGTCGCGAGGAATTGTGAAGTGGTTTAAGGGCCGTGAGATGGCGCTTGCCATGGGTTCGGAAATGGCGCTTGCCCGCCTTGGCGTAGCTACTTGCATGATATTCTCGCCGGTATTTGCCGAGATGGGAGGCACAGTAGATGTGTCGCGCTCGGTGGCATTTGGCGTGATACTGCTGATGATAGCCCTCATGATGTTTATCGTGTATTTCTTCATGGACAAGAAACTCGATGCCCAGACGGGAGAGGCTGAGGAGAAAGACGACCCCTTCAAGATAAGCGATATAGGCACAATTTTGCGAAGCAGCGGCTTCTGGCTTGTGGCATTGCTTTGTGTTCTTTATTACTCGGCAATCTTCCCGTTCCAGAAGTATGCGGTGAACATGCTTCAGTGTAACATACCCTTTGAAGATCCTGAGCCGGGTACATTTTGGGCAGGCGAGGCCGTGGCTGTGGTGCAATACTGCATCATGCTGCTTGTGGCAGCAGCAGCCTTTGCGAGCAACTTTGTGAAATCGGCAAAGAAGCAGGTGAGCCTTATAGTTGTAGCCATCGCGATGCTCGTAGTGTTCTGCTATATGGGATATATGCGCCAGAGCGCAGAGACAGTGTTTGCAGTGTTCCCACTTCTTGCAGTGGGTATCACTCCGATACTTGGCAAATATGTGGATTATCACGGCAAGGCAGCGTCGATGCTTGTGCTTGGCTCGATATTGCTCATTGTGTGCCACTTGACCTTTGCATTCGTGTTACCGATGTTTAAGACGAGTGCATTTGGAGGCGTAGTTGTGGCATATATCACTATTCTGGTGCTTGGAGCATCGTTCTCGCTTGTTCCGGCATCACTTTGGCCGAGTGTTCCGAAGCTTGTAGATGCAAAGATTATCGGAAGTGCTTATGCACTGATATTCTGGATACAGAACATTGGCTTGTGGCTGTTCCCGTTGCTGATAGGCAAGATTCTCGATAAGACTAATCCTGCGATTGTGGAGGGACTTGCCAATGGCACAATGACACCCGAGGTGGCTGCCGTATCCTACGACTACACGGCACCGCTTGTGATGCTTGCATGCCTTGGCGTGGCAGCATTAATACTAGGCTTTATCCTCATACGCGAAGACAAGCGCAAGGGATATGGACTTGAGAAGCCAAATGTGACCAAATAGTCGGGATTAAAACGACGTAAAAATGCATAAAAAATGAATTTCGCTGCAATTAGAGAAAAAAATCTTTAATTGCAGCGAAATTTCATATAAAAAATGATGTTAATGCACATATTTTGCACTATATTTGCATCACGGAATGTAAAAATCAATTTTTATTAAATATGAAGAAACATAATTTTTACGCCGGTCCGTCGATACTCAGTGAATATACACTCACCAAGACGGCTGAAGCGATTAAAGATTTCGCAGGTACGGGTCTTTCAATTCTTGAAATTTCGCACCGTAGCAAAGAGTTTACAGCAGTGATTGAGAATGCAGCAGCACTTGTGAAGGAGCT
>CALZFJ010000038.1 GCA_945645715.1 uncultured Prevotellaceae bacterium
GGGAGAGGAAATCCCAGTTGGAGTGGAGAAGGCTTCCGGCGGTGGATTCTCTTCCGGCGGTGGGGTTGCTTCCGTGGTGGGGAGTCAGGGTGTCGTGGGGGAGACGAGCGTCGGGGAGCATGCCGTTGGCGAAGGCATAGCGCAGCAGGTCGAACGGCACGCGACCGGGTGTGGTGACGAGTGTGTGTGCCTCGGCAGCAGCAACGGCGGGGTCGTAGAGCGGATTGTCGGGGTGCGCGAGATATTGAGCCACGTTGGGGGCGATGAGAATGCCTTTGGCGCGGTTACCGAGAATCACGAAGTTGTCGGCTTCGCGGAGCGAGGGAAGATGCCCTTCGGCTGACGGTCCCCAGCCCATCTGGTCGCTGAGGAAAGCCTCGAGTGCGTCGTAGCTGTTGATAAATGCGATTTCTTTGCCGCCGGTGGCGTTGAGCAGGGCGGTATAGTATTTGTGTGGCTCCTCTGATGGGGTGGCATTAGGGGCGATGTCGAGCTTGGGCATCACGCCATCGACGATGAGGCGCAGCCATTCGCCTATGGGGAGCGCAAGTGGTCCGGTTACGCTTTCTATCATCACATTGCGGTTAAGTTCGGCAAGGAGCTGACGGGCGTCGTCTTCGCGAGGATTTTCCTTGATGATGCGTCGGGCTTCGATAGCTGCACGGCGCAAAGGCTCGCGCGCGGCAGGACGAAGGAACCAGCAGTCCCAGAAAAGCCAGTAGGAGAGGTCGTAGATGCGCTGGGCCTCGCTTTCGTCGTTGAGATCGACATCGAAAGCCATTTGCAGCTCCACCGGCACAGGGGCATCGTCGTATTCGGCATCGAATACCGTGAAAATCAGGTGAGCGGTGCGCTCTATGGCGGGGTCGAAGGGCGAGAGGGTGCCTTGCTCGTCGCGCGACATTTCGATAACGTACCATATCACAAAGCGCAAATCCACCTCGTTCAGCTCACTCTCGATGTAGTCGTCGGGAATGGGATATAGAGGTAGTGGAGTTCCGTAGTATTCTTTGCACACGGTGCAGAACGAACGCCACACACCGGCATCGGCTACAACGTCTTGGAAGTAGCCTACGGCGGCGAGAATCACGTCTTTGCGCACTTGCTCCGGCTCGTTGATGAGCAGCCGCGAGTTGGTGATGAGTTTCGCCAAGCGGTTGGCGAGAATGATGTAGTATTTGTCGCTTTCAGCCACTTCGGGATAGTTGGGCTGCTTGAGCATGAAGTCTTTGATTGTAATTTCCATATTTTTTAAAGGTAAGAGGTAAGGGGTAAGAGGTAAGAGAGGTAGGGTGTCAGCCGCTTAGGTGGCTGGTTAGGGTGGCTAACATTTGTGCCACTGAGGTGGCTTGGGTGCCGCTCACTGTGATGCAGGTGGGAGAGGTGGCGGTGATTGTTGCCATGGCTGCTGTGTGGGGGGCATCAGGCTCGTCGGGGACGATGGTGATGCCGTTGCGGCTGAGTGCGTTGCGCAGCCAGTAGCTGAGAGTGTGGTCGGTGCAGTGTAGCTTCACAGCGCCTCGGGTGGGTACGGCTACTTCGTAGTCGCCTTTGAGCATATTGAATTTCACTTTTTCGCTTGCAAACATCTGCTGCATAGCCCCCGACAGCACCACATCTTCGGTAACGCCGCACAGAAGCGAGCGATTGCCGGTTACTACCCATAGCTCGTCGGCAAGCAGCAGTGTCTGCGACACATCGTGGGTGGAGAGCAGAATGGCTTTGCCGGTGGTGTGGGCAAGACGGCTGAGGAGCTGCAGTGTGTCGATGCGGCTTGCAACATCGAGGAACGCTGTAGGCTCGTCGAGAATGATGAGGGGCGTTTCTTGTGCAAGAGCTTTTGCAATCATCACCTTCTGCCGCTCGCCATCGCTAAGTTCGGCAACAAAGGCATCGGTCTTGTGCGCAATGGCTACGCTCTCGATGGCTTGTTGCACCACACGGCGGTCGTGGCTGGAGAGACGGCCGAGGAAGCCTGTGTGAGGCTGGCGACCAAGCGACACGAGTTCGCGCACGGTGAGACCCCCCGCCATGGTGCGGTCGGTGAACACCATTGAGAGCAGCCGCGACAGCTCACGGCGAGAGATGCCGGAAATGTCGCGTCCGTCGAGCATCACACTGCCCTCGATTGGTGGCTGGGAGCCGGCAATGGTGCGGAGCAGGGTGGATTTGCCTATTCCGTTCTGCCCGAGCAGTGCGGTGAGGCAGCCACGGTGGAGTTCCACATTGATGTGGCTCATTACCGTGGAGGCTGAGCTGCCATGGCGGTAGCCTGTGGATAGATTATGGGTGGTGAGGATAGGCATAGGGTCAGTTGAAATAGAAAATGCGTTTGCGATTGAGAATTATGTAGATGATTATCGGAACGCCGATAACCGGGGTGATTGCGTTGATGGGCATTACGCCCACCGAAGTGGGCAGCACGCTGATGAAGGTGCAGAGCAGGGCAATGTCGATTCCGGCGAGAATGGTGGCTGGAATGAGTCGGTTGTGGTTGCTTGTGCGCAGTAGCAGTCGGGCAATGTGAGGCACAATCAGCCCTATGAAGCCTATGGGGCCGCAGAAGGCGGTGACTACGGCAGTGAGCACGCCTGTGATTACGAGCAGCTCATTGCGCACGCGGCGAATGTTTACGCCAAGGTTTCCGGCATAGCGTGAGCCGAGGAGCATGGCATTGAGCGGCTTCACAAGCAGCATGGTGGAGATGAGAGCCAGAAGCACGGGGATAGCCATGATAGGCAGCTGCTGCAATGTGACGCCGGAGAAGTTGCCAAGTCCCCAAATCACATAGCTGTGCACTCCGGCTTCGGTGGAGAAGAAATTGAGGAAAGATATGGCGCTCGAGGCGAGATAGCTCACCATAATGCCGATGATGAGCAGCATGGTGGCACTTTTCACAAACATGGAGAACATAAGCAGAGCCAAAAGCACCAAGGCAGCACCGAGCATGGCTCCAAGCAGAATGCTCACATATCCGCCGAGCGTGGTGCCGAACACCGTGCCTATGCTACCGCCGAATGCGAGCATCACAATGGCTACGCCAAGACCCGAACCGGTGGAAACACCAAGAATCGACGGGTCGGCGAGAGGGTTGGCGAAAACCGTCTGCAACAGCAGTCCGCTCACGGCGAGTGCGGCTCCGGCGAGTGCGGCGGTGGCAATCATGGGCAGTCGCGTCTCGGTGACTATCACCTGCCAGGCATAGTTGTCGCTGACTTTGCCTGAGAGAATACTCAGGACCTCCATGGGCGGAATCTCCACAGCACCTATGAGCAGATTGGCAACGGCAAGAAGCAGCATCACAGCCACAAGCAGCCACATCATCACCGCAAACCGGCGTGATGAGCCATTGCCTTGAAGGGCTGGAGATGCTGTCGATGAGGTAGTCATTGCTTTAGTCATTGCTTAGAGGTTGGTAATATCGCGGCATATAATCGGGAAGCAGTTCGGGGTGGAAGATTGCCACGAAGTCGCGCAGAAGCACTTGGGGGTGGAAAGGGAAATCGGTGAAAAGCGACGTCTCGGAAGTGACGCACTGATACACGCCGCGATGGCTGAATGCGCTGAACTTGACATTCAGCGGATTGATAGCCTCAAAATCGCGGTAGGAGAGGCGACGGTCGGGCTTGATAAGCCAGAAGTCGGCATCTTGGGCGCGGGCAAGCACTTGCGAGAAGTCGAGCGAAAGCGAACCGCTGTTGGTGTCGTCGCTCCAGGGATATGACGCTCCGGCATCGGTGAAAAGGTGAGCCATATAGCTGTCGCCGCCGGGCACAAACCACACGCCCGAGGTGATCATCTCTGAAATCACCTTGGGGCGATGCTCCACTGTGGCAGTGAGGGCGGTGAGGGCAGAGTATTCGTCGGCAGTGGCTTGGAAAATGCTGTCGGCTTTCTCGCGGCAGCAAAGCAGCTCGCCGAAGAGCTTAATCCACTCGGCACGACCGAGCGGGGTGTGCTCCATATAGTCGGCGCACTCGATTATTGGCACGCCAAGGTTGGTGAGCACTCCGTATCCTGCATTCTGGAAAGGCGATAGAATGATGGCATCGGGCTTTAAGGCTACAAGACGCTCGATGGTGGGCGACAGGCTGTTGCCACAATCGGCGATAGAGCCGTCGGCAAGACCGCTCTGCACCTCGGGCATGGTGTAGTATTGGGCATCGCACACGCCGCGCACGGCACTGAAGGCACCAAGCTCCTTCATCACCCCGGCATGGACCGACGAATAGACCACCGCACGCTCAATGGGCACGCGCACCACGGTGCCGTCGGGAAGTCCCTCGGGGAGAGGCAGCTCCTCGCGGCCAGCTGCAGCAACGGCTTCGGCTTTGTTTTGGCTTTGTTTTGGGGCCGCATCGGCAGCAGCTTTGTTTTGGCTTTGGGCAACGTTGGCTTCTGCTTTGGTGGGGTTTTGGGCAGCATTGGCGTAGCGGGGCACGAGTATGTAGGTGTGCAGCACCTCGCCCTTGCGCCACGGATTGGCAACCTCCACAATGGTGTAGCCATCGCAGCGGGTGATGGTGACGCCGCGAGCCTCAGCCATACCCGTCGTGGCATCGGAGGCATCGCTTCTGCCACACGCCACCAGCATCAGAGTTGCCAGAAGCGCCATTGCAATATTTGCAAAAAATCTCATAACAATAGAAAAAATGATTCCAAAGCACAAAATTAAGAAAAATCCACGAGATTATGTAGCATCAAAAAGCAGAAACATAGTTGTCGCGTGGAAATTTGCCGAAAACCGAGGCTTTTCGGAGGATTATATTGTGTGGAGAGAAAAAATGGGGGTTTTGTAGATAGGGGTAATGAAAAAAACACTAATTTTGCACGGCAAATTTTTGACTTGATTTGAATAGCGACGGCATTGTGCTTCGCAAAATGGGAATTTCACACCGGTGGTGTTGCCGTTTTGTGAAGAATTGGTATTTTGGCGCAATAATTTGCAATAAAAGTCAAAACTGAGCGTTATATGATAGAAAACTATTTTTAAAACGAATAAAAAACAGGTTAAGTAGATGAAAAATAAACTTATACTATTGCTGTTTGTAATGGCGATACTGACTTCGTGCAAGACGACGAATCAGCAGACGTTGCCTTATTTTCAGAATATAGGTGAGGCAGCCGACGGTGTGGTGCCATCGGGTTGCGACTATGGGCTTAAAATTGTCCCCGATGATGAACTTATCATTACCGTGAACTCGCTTGTGCCGGCTGCAACGGCACACTACAATCTCACGCTCGACAATCCTTCGTTGCGTGGGGAAATGGTGTTTTCATCTACCCCTAAGCTCCAGACTTACCTTGTGGATAAGCAGGGCTACATCAACTTCCCGGTGCTCGGCAAGCTGAAAGTGGTAGGGAAATCGACCGATGAAATAAAGGCTATGCTCGAGGAGCAGATTGGCAAGGATGTGGAAAATCCTTATGTGCGCGTGCAGCTTGCTAACTTCAAGGTGAATGTGCTTGGCGAGGTGAATCGCCCGGGTTCGTTCAGCGTGACCACTGAGCGATTCTCGGTACTCGATGCGCTTGCCAATGCCGGCGACCTCACTGAATATGGTAACCGTGCCAATGTGCTCGTGATTCGCGAGGAAGGTGGCGTGCGCCAGTATCATCGCATAAACCTCAATGATGCTGCAACACTCTCATCGCCCTACTTCTACTTGCAGCAGAACGATGTGGTGTACGTGGAACCTAACCAGATTCGTCAGGACAACTCAAAATATAACCAGAACAACGCCTACAAGCTTTCAGTGATAAGCACCATAGTGAGCGCATGCTCGGTGGTCGCATCATTGATTATCGCATTGGCGATTAAATAATTAATCAGAAAAAAATCGCTATTGATATGACTAAGATGAAAGCAAGCTCAAATGATGCTTGGGATTTAGGAAAGATATGGGACAAGAACAAGCGCTACTGGTGGGTATTTGCAGTGTGCTTTGTGGGTTGCTTATCGTTAGCAGCACTGTATCTCTACAAGAAAGCTCCTGTATATGCCGTCACAAGCTCAATTCTCGTGTCGCAAGAGGATAATGGTGCCGATGTGGGTGCGTCGCTGGTGAAAAACCTGTCGCTTGGCGGAGCCTCAGCCAACGTAGATGATGAGGTGATTGTGCTTAGCTCTACATCGCTGATAAAGGAGATGGTGAAGGAGCTTGGGCTTAACCGCACCTACTATGTGAAGACCGGATTTATGCGCAAATATGATGCCTACAAGGAGACACCGATTACGCTCAATGCACCGAATGAGGTGTTTGACACGCTGTCGGTAGGTTTCAGCGTGAAGGTGAAGGTGAATGCCGAGGGCAACAAGATAGAAGTGAAAGCAAAGAAGGGCTTATTTAAGACCCTTGCCGAAGTTACTGCCGAGAAATTCCCGGTTACACTGAAGACCGACTATGGCATCTTTGTGCTCGATACCACAAAATATTACGTTCCCGGTGAAGAACTGAAAATGGGAATTGGCGTAACCGGCTACCAAATGGCTGCTGAAGACCTTGATGAACAAGTGTCGGTGGGCATCGTCTCGAAAAAGAGTAACGGCTTGAACCTCTATATCGAAGACTGCAATGTGGAGCGTGGCAAAGATGTGCTCAACACTATGGTCTCGCTCTACAACCGCCGCTGCCAGATGGAGAAGGACGAGATGGCAATCAATACGGGAAAATTCATTGATGAGCGACTCTCGATTATCTACAATGAACTCTCGGCAAGCGAGAGCGAAATTGAGCAATATAAGCGCCAGAACAATCTGGTGAACATGAATGCCGACGTCACGCTGATGTACAACCAGCGCAACGAGGGCGAGCATGGAAAGATGCAACTCAACACACAGCGTGAGATGCTGAAGATGGTGAAGGACTTTATCAACGACCCTGCCAACGACCACTCGATTATTCCCTTTGGAGTAGGCTCGGCTGAGGCCGGACAGGCGTTGACCTCCTATAATACGCTTGTGCTCGAATATCTCAATCTTGCCAACTCGGCAAAGAAGAGCAATGTGGCACTGAAGACGCTCGATGACCAGCTGGAGGTGGTGCGCAAGAATGTGCGCCAAGCTGTAGATCAGACCATCGACCGCATCAACAAGCAAATCGACCTTATGGCGAAGCGCGAGAACGCTGCACAGAGCAAACTCGGCACTATCCCCGCCAAGGAACGCCAGTTCTTGGAGCTTAGCCGCCAACAGTCGATCAAGAACGAGCTTTACACATTTCTGCTGCAAAAGCGTGAGGAAAATGCCCTTGTGCTTGCTGCCACTACACCTAAGGGAAAAATCGTAGATGAGGCATTTGCTTACTCAGAGCCTGTGGCACCTAAGAAGGTGATGGTACTCTTTGCGGCACTGCTGTTCGGACTGATGCTCCCCATTTTCATACTCTACATCAAGTCGTTGCTCACCACCAAGTTCAGCACACAAGATGAGCTTGAGGCAATTGCCGTGGCACCGGTTATCGGAGAAATCTGCCACAACCGCCACCGCTCGTCGCTTGTGGTGCGTGAGGGCAAGACGTCGTCGATCGTTGAGCTGTTCCGCCTGATGCGCAACAATGTGCAGTTCATGCTGCCCAATGAGAACAACAATGTGGTGCTTCTCACCTCATCGGTAAGCGGCGAAGGCAAGTCGTTTGTGAGCCTTAACCTTGCGGCATCGTTTGCCCTGCTCGGCAAGAAGACGGTGCTTGTTGGAATGGACGTGCGAGCACCGAAACTCGCCGAATATCTGAGCCTGAAGCCCACCCCTGGCGTGACGAGCTTCCTCTCGAAATCTGATGTTGCACTCGCCGAGATCACGCAGCAGTGCAAGGAGGTGGACAACCTCGATGTGATTGTGAGCGGACCGATTCCGCCCAACCCCTCGGAGCTGTTGCTCTCGAAGCGCGTGAAACAGCTCATAGGCGAACTGCGTGAGAAATATGACTGCATAATCATCGACTCTGCGCCAATGGCAATGGTGAGCGACACATTCTCGCTGCTCCAGTTTGCCGACAATGTGGTGTATGTGTCGCGTGCCAACTACACCAAGCGCAGCTACATCAAGTATCTTAACGGCATCATAGAGCGCGGACAGGTGAAGAACGTAAGCCTTGTGCTTAACGACTCCAACCCGAAGCTCTCGGCAGGCTACGGCTACGGCTACGGAAGCAGCGAAGAGGACTAACCGCCCTTGGCACAACCAATAACAACCGATGCGATAGGGCACAGACTGCTGCACCTATCGCATCGGGTTATAATCACCCCAAACACATGACAGACTGACCCGATGATAATAGAGAAAGAAACATTCTACCGCCGCGCCTTGCTCACCGCATTCTGGATAAGAGGCTGCTGGGGCTTCTTCGCTTGGGAGCTCGTGCCCTTTATGCTCAAGCTCTATCCAGTGGTGTCGCTATTTTTTGATGCGCTATTGGTGTTTATCGGAATTTCGGTGATGAATCGTTGGCGCGACCGCATTTTCGCGATAGCTTTTGTGGCAATCACAGGCTACACTACTTGCGTATCAAATCATCTGTCGGTTCCATTTTTTGTGAATGGATTGCGTGATTTCATATCCTATCTGTTCCTGATACCGATTTTTAACTATTTTCTCGGTGATGAGGAGCGCAAGAAGCGCACAGTGCCAATCTTCGACCGCCATCTGTTTGTATTCCTCATTGTGCAAGCCCCATGCTTGATTTATCAGTTCCTTGTGCATGGAGCATGCGACTGGGGCGGTGGCTCTCTTGGCAACACTAATTCAGGAATTATCACGACCTTGATCTATGCAATATCATTCTACTTGACCCGGATAATGTGATGAAAAGCATATTCAACAACAAAATTTTCATATTTTTGCTGTTGCCAACTTTCTTGAATGAAACAAAGGTTGGATTCATTTTTCTGCTGATGTACTTTGCTCTTCTAATTCCATTTAACCGCCAGATATTCATTCGTGCATTGATGGCAATTCCAATTATCGTGATGCTCTTTGTGGGTGCTGCCTACGGCTATGTGCTATCGACCGGAGGAAGTGGAGGCGATGTTTTCACGCTCGAATACTATACCGAAATGTATCTCTACGACAGTGGTGAAAATTCGGCAGAATACGCCGAATGGCTTTTTGACACCGGAGATGCAGAAAAGGAGGATATTCCTCGCTTTTCTAAGCTGATGCTTCTTGAGGACTTGGATGTAGAGAATCCCGGTCATAAATCCATTGGTTTCGGATTGGGGCAGTTCAAGGGTGGTACAATGGTCTCGAGTTCAGCCTTCTATAAGAAATATGAGTGGATGCTTATCGGTTCCATACCATATATATTTCATGTGTATGTACAGATTGGCTTGATAGGTGTGGCATTGATGATATGGTATTTCTTGAATTTCTTTGCCCGCCCCGGAAGTGGCACGTCGTTCACCCGCAACCATAATGTGCAGATTTATCTGTTGATGGTGTTCTTGACTATCATGTTCTATAACGACTCAATCCGCGACAACTTAATGATGATTGTGCTCACCTTCATTTCTTTATCGGCGTGGAGAGACCCGGAAAAAGACGAAGCCGACACGGAAATGCCGGAGAAAAAAGCTCAATTATAGCGATTTGTTTCCTGTCACATGGCTACGACTATTGGCGTGGAGTCGCGGTCGTAGGTGATAATGTATTTCCCTAATTGGGAAATGGTGGCATACACTTTGTTCCCTATTGCTATGTCGATTGTTGCTCCATTGAAAATGCTGCACACAAGTGTCATGCGAGGATGCAGCTTGTAGATTGAGTCTTTCAGGTCGATGGTTAGCTTCATCTTCTTGTCGACTGTGATTTTGCACATGTCCGAGAGCACCATTTGGTGGTCGTAGGTGCTGACAAATAAGTCGTTGAAAGATATTCGCTGATTGGTTGTCGAGTTGTAATATAGCTGTTTCATCATATTGCACTGAGGAAGCTCAGTGCCGGCAAACACTGTGTTGCCATTTGCTATGAGTCGGTTGAATCCACTGCCTCCACCCATGCCTGAGTCAACAATTCGGTTCTCGATGACTACTTGCGAGCAGTTGGTTGTCGACAGGCGATTGTAGGGAAACATACTTTTTATGTCGAAAGAACAGAATCCGCAATCCTTTAGGATAATCCATTTGTCACCACTTATGCCCTCGCTCATGCGGCAGTCATTGAATCGGTTATTTCGAGAGAAGAAAAGACTTACCGGTGTGACTATTCCCTCAAAACCGATGCAGTTGAACACATTTCCGTTGATATAGTCGGTATTTTCAGGTGAAGCGATGCTGTTCTCTTTCACGTACACGCCATATTCGCCCGACATACGTCCACCGAAGAATTGGTTCTCATTTACCCACACCTTATGCACTATCGACGGGTCTTTCCACAGGTCGATAAAAATGCAATATCGGCAGTCGATATATTGCCAGGATACTTTGTTGTATTGCGAGCCGGATAGCTTTCTTCCATCAGCGAGGTCAGGCGTAAAGTCGAAACCTTTCTGGAGATTCATCACTCTGTCGATGCTGATATTGCTGTTGAATACATTTCCTCTGAAACTTACGCCTGTGCCAATGCGGTCGGTTGTTACACCGTTGGTCTTTCCATATCTCAATTGGCGCACTTTTATGTCGAGATACTGGGAGGATAGTTCCAGAATTGCTATATCGCTTGTGGTGAGAATTGTGCCGG
>CALZFJ010000039.1 GCA_945645715.1 uncultured Prevotellaceae bacterium
TCATTGAACCCTTCTTGTTTTCAGCCGCTGCAATGTAGAGACGATTGGTGAAGGCAAGTCTGCCGTTTATCGAATATTTCAGTGTCCAGTAGCCCGATTTGTTCCAATAGCCGCCTTCATCGTTGCCATAGCCCAGTGCCACATAGTTACCCGATCCGTCGATGTTGATTTCCGAACGTGCTGTGCCACGGTCTTTTCCTTCAGGGTCGGTAAACTGCACTTCCACAGTCACCTTACCCTTAAAAGCAGTGGTGATGTGCAAGCGTGAATAGATGTAGTAGGCACCCACACGAATCTGCGAACCGTAGTCGTTGATAAGCTTATTGTTAGGGTCGCTGTTCTTGTAGTCAACCGACGTAATCTTTATGTCGCGGTCGCTCACTGTGGTGCGAGGCGGAGTCTTAGGTATCACCGGGGTCTTTGGCGGAACAGAAACCTTTGGCGGAGTCTTAGGCACGGGTGGAGTCTTAGGCACAGGGCGATTCTCCTTGATTTCCTTCTTCAGAGCCTCCTTAAACTCATTGTAGGTAGCCTCGTCCTTGGTCATCATTTCGCGTGCCACACCTGTGAGCGCCTTGCTCATCTCCTTAATCTTCAGGTTGTTGGGGTGCATGTCCTCGCAGCGCTTCAGTGTGTCGATGTGGGCGAGGGCATCTTCTTTCACCCCATTGGCTGTGAAGTTCTTGTTCCAGAGGTTGCTCAGCTCCTCAATCGCCGTCCATTCGTCGGTGTCGAGCTGTTCCTTTATTTCGGCGCTTTTCAGAAACTGGCAAGCCTCTATCCACTTGCTTATTCTTTGCTTTAATAAGATGGGATTCATGAAATCTCGTTGATGGAATTTATGATGGCTGTTAAATAGCCAATATAGATTGCACGGCAGCACCATGCAATCTATATCGACTCATGAAATATTGTGAGAGCCGGGCGCAGCGCATCGGTGCGTCAGGCATCATCGTGGGTTATTCAATGTTGGCTTTGTTGATGAAGCGCTGAGCCTCAAGGATTTCCTCCTCGCTCTTCACGCCGGTCACCTTCAGCTCAAAGTCAATCTCGTCCTTCTCCACCTGGGCGTGCACTGATAGCATACCTTCGTTGTCGATGTTGAAGGTCACGGTGATTGGAGTCTCCTTAGGCCAGTTCTTGGTGAGGCGGAGCACTGTAGGCTCGGTGGTCACGAGGCGGCAGAATTTGTCTTCCACTTCAGCGTCCTTCTCCTTGTCGGTGAAGTCGCTCTCCCAGATGGGCAGGCGCACACCGCTCTGGTTGTCGATTGTGGTGTAGAAAGTGTCGGTGAATGAGATAGGCAGACTGGTGTTGGCAAAAATCATGTTGCCCACGCGGTTGTTGATAAGACCGAGTCCGTAGGTCTTCGAGGTCACGTTCATCACGTTGGTGCGCTCGCAGTTGAGCTTCTTCGGGAGCTCGTCGGCATCACCGTTCTCATAGTCCTCTACTGCCTGGCGGTAAGCCTCATTCATTGCATAGATTGCAGCACCCTTGGCAACGCACTCATCGGGGTCGGTTAGCTTGGCGTCAACTCCAAACTCTGCATCTACGCGCTCCTTGATTTGCGGCATGCGGCTGCTACCACCCACAAGGATATATTCGTCGATCTTCTCGAAGCCCTTCTCCTTTGCGATGTCGAGAATCTTGCGTGTAGCATCGATAGTCTCATTGAGCTTGTCGGCTGTGAGGGCGTCGAATAGCTCGCGGGTAATCTCGAAGCGTGCCGACTGACCTTCCCAGTTGATATTCACGTTCACCTTTGTCTTTGCTGTGAGGAGTTTCTTCTTGGTCTCGGCGAGGTTGAGGAGCTGATATTTCAGCATCTTGTTGTCGTCGAGTGAGTAGCTTGTGCCATTCTGCTCATTGAATGCACCGAGCATGTATTCGGCAAGAGCAGTGTCCCAGTCCACTCCGCCGAGGTGGTGGTCGCCACCGGTAGCAATCACTTTAATTGAGCCGCCATTCACGAGAATGAGCGTGATATCGAATGTACCGCCACCGAGGTCATACACAAGAATCGACTTGCGTTCCGACGTCTTGGTGCCGTAGGCGATTGCAGCAGCTGTAGGCTCGTTGATGATAGCGAGCACATTGAGTCCGGCAATGATACCGGCTTGCTTGGTCTGCATGCGCTCCTTGTTGCCGAAGTATGCCGGGCAAGTGATCACTACGTCCTTCACCGGCTCGGGGAAGCCGTTGGCGTCGTTGGCGTCTTTCACGAGTTTCTTCAAGATATAAGCCGAGATTTCCGACGGGTCGAGGTGGTAGGGAGTAGTGTTGCTGCCCTTGTCGAATGCAGCATCATTACCCATGTCGCGCTTGATGAACGACACAGTCTTGTCGGGCTCGGTCTCAAGCATTCCCTTTGCCTCTTTACCCACGACCACGTTGGTCTCGTCCTCAAAATATACCACTGAAGGTGTGGTTGCATCACCCTCGAAGTTTCTCAATACTACTGCCTGGTCAAATTGATCTACCTGTGCGATGCAGCTGTAGGTAGTACCAAGGTCAATACCATAAACGGCTCTACTTTTGTCCATAATCTCTATTAAGTGTTATGTTGTTAATTATTTTTTCTGTGTGATAAAGTATTTCTGTTGTAGTTTATACTATGTGATTGCATTTACTGTTGCTGCTTCAGCT
Organism: uncultured Prevotellaceae bacterium; assembly: GCA_945645715.1. Classification (GTDB taxonomy): domain Bacteria; phylum Bacteroidota; class Bacteroidia; order Bacteroidales; family Muribaculaceae; genus CALZFJ01. The sequence continues at coordinate 2,650 of CALZFJ010000039.1, forward strand.
TGTAGGTATCTACAAATGCCGGGCGGAAAATCACCTCTCGCTCCACGCCTTTCACGGGGTCGAATGCGGTGTATTTAAATCCGCACTGCAATGCGCGTGCCACTGTGCCGTGCTTGGCGGGGTCGTCGGTTTCTACCACGTTTATCGTCTTGTGTGCGCGGCGGTCGAACGGCTCACCGGGTGTTGCCTCAAAGTTGTCGAGGTTGTATTCGTCGCAAAGCATATCCACAATCGAGAGAATGAAGTTGTTGAGCTGCTTGAGTAAGCGGTCGTAGCTGCCATCTTCGTCCTTGCGGGTGCTGTAGTAGTTGTAGGTGCTTGTTATGCTGTCGTAAAGCGAGATAATCGACACCTTGTAGGGGCGAGTGAGCTTGTTATATACATCGTTGCGCAGTGTGTCGAGCTCTTTGTGCATCGAGTTAAACAGGTCGTCCTTGCGCACGAGGTCGCTGTAAGATTCCTTCAGCTCTGCCATCTGAGCCTTGATTGCATCAAGCTGCGGTGTGTAATCCACTGTCGGCTGTGTGGCTGTCACCACTGGCACATCTTCGGGTTTCTTTTCCTCTACCGGCTCTGCCACGGGTTTTTCTTTGCCGTCCTTGAGGGCAGCAATCTGGGCATCTTTTTCGGCAAGGGCTTTGTCGAGTGCAGCGATTTTAGCGTCTCTCTCGGCAAGAGAAGCCTTGATAGTCTCGATTTCTTTGGCTACTGTGGCACTTTTCTCGTCGCCATCGGCAACTTTAGCCTTCATGTCGGCAATCTCTTTCTGAATCGATTGAAGTTCGCTGTAGGCGGCGCGAAGTTCTTCGTCTTTCGCTTTTATGGTTGCTTCGGCTTCGGCTGCCTTGCGACGCTGAAGCTCCACAGAGTCTTGTAGCGCTTTCACCTGATTTATCAAATCGGTTTCGCGCTCGCTTTCAGTTTTTCCAAATAAACCCATAGTGGCAAGTTTTTAAGTATTAAAAAATCGGCTTTTGTGCCTATGAATCACGGAAATCCGTAAGCACATACCATTTCACTTTGCTAAATTAATACTTTTGCTTAAAATTAGCCATTCCGGGCTTTTCTTTAACACAATTTTAACCAATTTTGTTGATGGCACCTTTCACCACATAAAGCAAGCGCAGCCACTCCTGCTGCGGAATGGCTGCGCTGTGTGTAATAGAGCTTTCGCTGAGTGATTACTTCTTGATGAGTTTCACCACTTGCTTGTTCACCTTGAGAATGTAAGCTCCTGCCGGGAGGTTATCTACGCTGAGGGTAGCCTTTGAGCCGTCGATTGTAGCATCGGCCTTCACTGCTGCACCTGCAAGGTTGTAGATTTCCACTGCGTCGATATTGTCCACGTTCTCCACTGTTACCACGTCGGTAGCGGGGTTAGGATAAACCTTCACAGCCTTCGATGCGTCGATTGCTGCATCGATGCCGGTGGTGATATCGCCGTTCTTGAATACCAAAGGATTCTTGGCGGGTGTCTCAGCCTCTTCGCCCTCTTCTCTTGGCAACGACACTACCATCAAGCCCTTGCCGCGGTTGAAGCCGAGAAGGTTGCCTGCATAGTCGAGTGTGAGCTGCACGAGGTCGGAGCAACCGGGCATTGTGAAGCCATACTTGAATGTAAATTCAGGCACACCGTCGATCCAGTCGATGTGGTAAACACGTACGTTGGCGTTCTCGTCGGCGATATACATTGTGCATGCGTCATTATCGAGTGCAAGTCCTGAGCCATAGCAGCCGTTGAGGTCGGTGAGGTTACCGCTGTTGAATACGGTTGCGCCCTCGTGGTTGCAAACGATGAATGCCGGTGCGAAGGTGTTGTTGTTGCCCGAGCCGCGAGTCTGCGAGAAGAATACGCCTTGCTTGCAGGCAGCCACGCTCACGTTGGTGTTGAGCATGCGTGCCGGAGTCTCCTCGAAGATTACCGATGGAGCCTGGTTCCAAGTGTCGGCAGTGCCGATGTTGTAGCCAAGACCGGTCTGTCCGTTGCCCGAAGGATAATCCTCGCAGAAGATAAACATCTTGCGGTCTTCACCCTTGCCAAGGAACGAGATACCAGTTGTGCCACCACCGATAGCCACGCCGTCGGCATTGGTGAAGCAACCATCGCTGTCCATTGTTCCGTCGAATACGTTGGTAACGCCATCAACGCCCGATGCGGGGTCGAACATCCATACACCTGCGTGTGCATCGCTCCAGTCGGTCAGATAAACCTTACCTTCGCTCACTGCTGCGCGGAATGGCGATGCGCCATTGTTGGCAAACTCATTCTGGAGATATGTGCCCTTCAGCTCATAGTCGCGGTTGAACACTTCAAGTCCGGTAGCATAGCCCTTTGCTACATAGATAGTTCCGAAGAACGGGCTTTCGGGGTCGTTATCCACTGCTACACCACCGCGGGCATTTGTTCCCATGGCGTCAGCCGAGTAGATCACTGTGGGTGCACCCACCTTCTTGCTCTCAACTGCTACAGTCCAGCCGTAGTAGCCGTCGGCAAGTCCTGAGAAATCAGATGAAGTGATTGTTACGGCACCCTTCTTCTGTGCTCCGACAGGAATTTCGAGATAATCCGACATCATATCCTCGTCGTCGAAGTCGATCTTTCCGCCAGGAAGGATACCGAGGTCGTAGATGCGAATGTTCACGTCCTTGGCATCGGCAGAGAGCTTGAAGTTGAATGTAACTGTGCCGCCCTCTGTTTTTGCTGTCAAGTTGTAAGCGTAGGCAGCCGGAATCTTAGGTTGGTCGATGCCCTCGGTGGTGAGGCGAGTCACTGTTCCGCCTTCGTTCACTGTCATAAGCTCGATAGCTGCTGCTGTGGTGTTGCCGTCGTCGTCGTTTGTCACCTTAGTAAGTCCCATTGTAGTGAGAGCTGTTGCAGTTGCCTCATCGGTAGTGTTCACGCCCACGAGAGTTGCATGGTTGAGACCGTCGGTGATGTCGAGAATCTTCACTACCGGCTTGCCTTCAACCACGTCGGTTGCTGCCATGAGTGAGCGGCCTGCATACTTGAAGTAAGAAACCTTTGCACTTGGAGTCTCAATCAGTCCGTCGGCAAGTTCCACATATTTGTCGGTAGGTTCGGTGATGAAGAACTCGCGAGCCACGTGCTTGCTACCGGTGATGATAAACTTGTCGTTATTGATAGGCGAGAGCGCGATGGTGTAGTCGTCGCCGAATACGTCCTTGGCGTGTCCGGCACCGAGCTTGTTGTTGAAGCCGTAGCTCACCTGCTGTCCATCAACAATCGAGAAGATGTTGTTGAAAATCTTCACTGCCGTTGCAGTGCGGGAGGTCATCACGATAGTTCCTTCGGCAAGTGTGCCCTTGTAGAGCATTGTGTTTCCGGTGTATGCACGGTAGAAGTTGCCCGATGCAGTGCTCTTGAACCATATTGCAGGATTGCCATCAGCCAAGCCTTCGGCATCGTTCTCCCACTTGTACACGTTCACTTCACCGCGGGTTTCGCCATCTTTCACCTGTTCGTCGTTGTAGTGGCAAAGCTCAAGAGAGCAGCCCACAAGCACGCCGTCGGCAGTGAGTGCGATGTCGGATACTGCAAGTTCGGTTCCTTCAGTTCCCTCAGTGCCCACAGTCTTGATAATTTCGTGAGTAGCAGCGTCGATTACGTAGATGTAAGGAGCCTTAGCCTCGTCGATAGCAAGCACATAGAGGTTGTTGCCACGCAGAATAGAGCGGCGCACTGTCTTGCCCTGAAGTTCAGCAACTGCTGCCTCGCGATAAGCGGTGCCGAAGTTATACTCTCCAGCCAAGCCTATTGCCGGGTTGTTGATTTCATCGGGATAGTCAGTGTAAACCACTGTCGGTGCCACGTAGGATTCTGATTCGAGGTAGAGAAGCGGATATGCCGTTTCGTTAGCCTTTACGGTAACCGGAGCCTTATACTCGTCGAAGAGCGGCTTGTAGCCCTCGGCAGTCACGTCGAGCGTATAATCGCCCGGTTCAAGGCCTTCAAACACGAATACGCCGTTGTAGTTATTATCCACAGTGTAGGTAGCCACCACAGTCTCGCCCTTATAGAGCTTCACCACAGCGCCGTTGATTGGCAGCCACTGGTCGATTGAGCCGGCAGCATATTTGAACAGGTCGTTCTGGATGCGCTCGTGCAGGTCTTTCACCGTACCCATGATGTAGCCTGTCTTCTCGGCGTTTCCGCCAAGCCACTCGCAGAGTCCGCGAGCATAGCGCACACCTTCCTGTCCGCAATAGTCCTCATTGAGGGCACGGTGGCGTGCAGGCTGATAGGTGTGGAAGTAGCCCTCGCTGAGGAAACCCTGTGCGCCATGCTTAAGCACTCCGAGGTAGCCTGTATAGACAACACCATTCGAGCCGGTGCGGTCGCTTGAGCTGCCATAGAAGCTCACGTCGCCGCGCACATTAGGCTGTGTGGGGCTATAGTAGCTTGTCACGTCGATGCCGTTGGTGTAAAAGATAGGCCACATGGTTGTTCCCATGTCTTTAGAGCCTTCAACGAAAGCCTCGGCGTCGGTTCCGCGATATAGATAAAGTGGATAGTTGGTCGAAGTACCCTCAGATGCTGCATTTGAGTGAACCGAGAGGAAAATATCCATGTTGTTGGCATCTACCTCTTCGCAGATTTCGCTGAGGTTGCGGTTGTAAAGCTCCTCATCTTCAGCACCCTTCACATAGGGATACGGACCATTCTTCACGCGCGAGTACATGATGTTCTCGGCTTTCACGCCCATCTTCTCAAGGGTGTTGCCAAGTTTGAGCACTTTCCACAGGTTGGTATTACTCTCATAGAAGCCGCAAGTGTCGGGGCGGCCACCGTTATCGGCGATAGCGGGATAGGGGATAGTTGCCATAGGGCGGTCGTTCGGCCCCCAGCTTCCGTGTCCCGGGTTAAGATATACGCGAACTTCGTCGATTGTCTTAGCGTTCATTGCGCCGGCTGCAAGTAGAGCCGCTGCTGCAAATAAAAATCCTTTCTTCATGGCGCAATCACTTTTTCAGGTTAATATTTATTACGTAAGCCTCACCGTTGGCGGTGCTGAAAGCGATTTTCTCGCCATTGGTGTAGGGATACATCGCGATTACTGAGCTGTCGGTAAGCGTCTGGCGCACGCCATAGAGCGTAGCAGCCACAATGCTCGAAGATGTAACCACTTCGCCATTGTCCTTGTCGTTCATGCCCACAACAATCTCGTCATTATACCACTTCGGGGCGCGAATCTGTCCGAGCTCGGCGATGATGTGGCCTTTGAGGTCGGCAACATAGGCACCGCGGCCGCACACATAGTAGAGCACCTTGTTTCCATCGGGCGAAAGCGACGGCCAGATGTAGCTGAATTGCTGTCCGTTGGGAGAGAAAGTGCGAGTCTTGCCGTTCTCGGTGATCATGAGCTGGCGGTTCTTGATAGAGAGCACCGGAGCTGCGGCTTTTGCCTTGGTTGCGCCAAGAGCCTTAGCCGAAGCCTTGCCCTTGTTCACTACCACTGCTGCAGCCTGGTCGATGGCAACACCCTCGATGTTGCGCGAAGGCTTCACAAGCTGCTTCTTCTCGCCGGTAGCGAGATTAGCCTGCTTCACCTCGGTGTAGCGAAGATGGTTCTTGAACGAAAGTTCACGATACACTACGCTCTGTCCGTCGGCTGCGATTTTCACGTCGCGTCCTGCTCCACGAGCGTCGGTAACCACTGTGGTGGCACCGGTTTTCATGTCATACTTGCTGAGTCCGTCATTTGTGGCGTTGGTAACAAGCACGTAGTCGCCTTGCGGGCTGATTCCTGCCACCACACCCTGAGGTGTCGCGAGCTTCTCAATCGAAGCTACGTCGAGCACCTGCGCAAATGCCGATGCACTCAAGCAGAGAGCAAAAGTTAGGATTGCTTTCTTCATAATTGAGTTGGTTTAAAAGGGTTAATAAATAGTTGTTGTTGTTTATGTTAATTCTGTCAATTCAATGTAATTCACCGCCTAAAGTTAGAGCATTTATTTTTATCAACCAAATAAATTTAAATATCAACTACTAAAATTAAGCAAAATTAACTATTTAGGATGTATGGCCAAAAAAGCAAGCGTGCCGTTCGGGGAGCAAGCTGCTGAGTGCAACTATACCCGAACGGCACGTATTCATTGTGTGGAGCAATGCCTGTAGCTTTACGAATCTTGAAGTCTGTTTTTAGCTCGACGGCAATGATGAGGAATCCCGGTTATTTCACCACAATCTTTCCGGCAAGGTTGCTGCGCTTGCCTGTCACCTTCACGATGTAGCTTCCGGGGGTGAGCTGCGAGCTGAAATCGGCTTCAGCCACTCCGCCGTCGGCAGCAATTTTCTGCGAAGCCACAAGGCTGCCGCCAAGGTTGAACACATTCACCGTCACAGCCTCCTCAGTAGCGGTAAGGACTGTGAAGCGGCCGTCAGATGGATTGGGATAGATTATCAGCGGCTTCTTTTCAGCCACCACATCACTCACTCCGAGAGTCTGGTAGATGTGCTTGATTCCCTCGAATGAGTCAATCTTGCCGTAGCCCCACTTTTGGGGTGCAGCGGCTGTGAAGCGGTCGTTCTGTGCAGTTGCCGCAAACACCTCCTTGATGTCGGCGGGCGACAATTCAGGATTCAGTTCAAGCCATGTGGCAATAGTGCCTGCCACTGACGGGCACGACATTGAGGTGCCCTGCATTGAGCCCCAATAGTAGGTGGTGCCATTTACGGTTGCTTGTGCACTGGCATTTCGCCCGGTCGATGAGCTGTCGTAGCTGTTCACTGATGAAATGAGCGATTTTCCGGGACCTACGATTTCGGGCTTTTGGCGTCCGTCGATAGTGGGACCGTAGCTTGAGAAGTTGGCTAATGCGCCCAGAGTGCCATTGCGCGAGGTGTAGGCGCCCACGGCAATCGAATTATGTCCGCAAGCCATTGTGTTAATCGACATCTCAGAGTCGCCTGTAGTATATCCGGCCCAGCCACCATCGGATAGCGAGGTGAACGATTCACACCACATCTGCATCTCGCTGCCATCTTCGCCTTCCACAATCACCACCACGCTGCCCGAGTTTTTCACGGTTCCGGTGGCTTCGATATAGATTTCGTGGCCTAAGTCGGTGTTTTCGACATACGTCAGCGAGATATTGCCCGAGAAGCCCGACTTGAGTCCTTCGGGTAGCTCAATAGTGGGGTTATCCTTGCTGCAATATTCGGTAGATGCCATATAGAGCTGACCACTGCTGGTCACTGCAAGCCGAGCCTTAATGTCGCCTTGAGAGTACATATCTATAGAACCCTTAAATGCGCTCAAAGAGGAGCTTTGCACCACCGTCTTCAGTGGCACTCCGTCGGCAAAGGTGTGAGCAAGGTGCACCCGGTCGTTACCCTCGTTACCTGCCGATATGCACACCACCTTGCCCGGACCGGTGAGCTTGTCGATCATGCGTGCACTGAAGTCGTTGCCATTGTGCATTCCCACATTGAAGCCAAGGCTAAGGCTAACCACGGCAGGGCGGCTAAGTTCCTCGGCACGGTCGAACACGTAAGCTACGGTGTTCACAATGTTGAAGTCAGAGAGGTCGATGGTTCCGCAGGCTATCAGGTCGGCATCGGGAGCGAAGCCTTGATAGCCGTTGTTGTAGCGGCCGGTAGCCGTTCCCATTGTGTGAGAGCCGTGCGATTCTTTTGATGTGTCGGATTTGAGAGCCTTTATGGCCTCCTCGGTGGTGAAGAAAGAACCCGGAAGCTCGGCGGTCTCAAATTCGCCGGAATCTTCGTTACCCACACGTCCCGTATATTTCTCGCCGCTATTATTTGAGGGCAGATACACAGAGAGGAAGCG
>CALZFJ010000040.1 GCA_945645715.1 uncultured Prevotellaceae bacterium
ATGATTGCATAAGTCGGGCGGCAGCTATGGTGCTTGTCGCGTGGCGTTGCGGTGGGTATAAGCAGCAAAAGCGGAATGGCTTAGAGCCAAACCGCTTAAAGTGTTGCTATTAGAGTGTTGCATCGTTGTGGCAAGGCTTCACCTTGCCTCAAAGCAGCTGCTTCTCAATTACTTGCCCTGTGCAGGAGCCTCGGGAGCCGGAGTGGCGGGAGCCGGAGTGGCGGGAGCCTGCTTCTCAGTGCCAAATGGAGTAGCCTGCTGCTCCTGCTTGGGAGCGTTGGTCACACGAGAGCCACCCTGAACGAGGTTGCGGGGAGCGACAAATGCTGTGAGAATGCTAAGAACACACACCACGATTGCGAGTGTCCAAGTTGCTTTCTCCACGAAGTCGGTTGTCTTGCGTACTCCCATAATCTGGTTAGAGCTTGCAAAATTAGAAGCAAGACCTCCACCCTTGGATTTCTGGATCAACACTACACCAATCAAGAGGATTGATGCTAAAAGAATCAAAATTGTAAGTAATGCGTACATATTCTACTTTTTGTTTTTTATTTGCTCGATAATTACCAATTTTCGCAAAAATCGAATTTGGTCTGCAAAGTAAATACTTTTTTCTGGAAATTTCAAACTTATGTTTCTAATAATTTCCAAAGCCTTGGAATATTTGCCTTGTTTTATGTAAATTTTAGCTAAACTCTCGCTAAAAGTGGAGTCATCTACGTGATTTGGCTTCTTTATCGGGTCGGTGGGCACTACTTCGTGCTCAGGCTCTGCCGATACAGGATTATCGACAACAGTGGCTGGAAAATGACCCATTTTTTCCTTCGACTGGGCGATGAACTTGTTGATGAGAGCATCAGATTCGCTCACGCCCTCGCCGCTGATTTCCTGCTCGCTCGGGGTGCTGCGCTCCTCCTCGGCGGCGAGCACGGTGGAGTAGTCGGGCACGGGGTTGAAAATCATCTGGTTGAGCACGGCAAGCTCCTTCTCGTCGTTGTTGCCGAAGCGGTTGAGGAACGAGGTGATGGTGGTGTCGGTGTCGGGCGAAGCCTCGCGCTCTTCGGGCGGATAGAAGCCGGCAAAGCGCGAAGAGTCTTCGCCGAGGGCATCAAAGAGAGCCACGCGGTCGGCTGAGATGGTAGAGAGACGAGCCAACAGCCGGGTGCGCTCCTCCGGCTCCACGCTGTTGCGTTGCAGAAAGAGCAGCAAAGGCAGGGCAAAGTAGGGATAGTCCTTCATTGCCTCTTCCATCCATTCACGGCTCACCTGAGCATCGGGCTCGGCGAGCAATCGGCTGATATCACCGGCTATATCGTTCATTACATTATATTGTTTTTAAAATAAGTCTAATAGGACTAATAAGACTAATTGGTCTAATAGTGGTTTCGCTGCTACCAGTTTCCGAGGGTAGCGTTGAAGATGAGGTTGGTAAGCTCGTCGCTGATTTGCGAGCATAGCTCATCTTGCACATCGGTGAGCATCTGGTCGCTTGAGAAGTCGCGATAAGCCGAGAACGTCTGGTCCACGTCTTGGCTCGAGTCCTTGCTGTTGATAAACTTCACGCGCACCGTGATGGTGAGGCGCGTCTGCGACGCGTAGGCGTTATCGTTTACGGCTTGTGGCGAGAGGCTGTAGCCTGTGATTTCGCCCTCAAGGCGCAGATCGGAGTTATTGGAGTCGATCACGCGGAGGCGCGTCTGTCGCGTCACCATGTCAATCATCTTGTTCTCAAACGTCTGTTGCAGCGGAGGATACACCAGTGCAGCACGAATGGGGAACTCCGAAATGGAGATAGTCTTATAGATGCTGTAGTCGAGAGCGGCACCATTCATCTTGTAGCTGATGCTGCACGACACCGCCGCAATGGCAGCCACCACCGCCACAGCCATCACAGCCACTGTGCGGCATCTTTTTCCGATATTTTGCTTTATCTTCAAAGTCATGTTAATTATTGTGTTTTAATGGCGGTGCAGAGAGCCTCTACATTCGCCACATTTCAAAGAGCAAAGGTAAGGATATTTTTCAAATTTTCTTTACTTTCAGATTCATAATCGTTTGTTTTTTCTGCCACCCTATTTACTTTTGTGAAAAAATCGTAATTTTGCATTGTCTCTACTAATAGGACCAATAAGACTAATTAGACCTATTAGTCTTATTAGACCAATGAGACTAATTAGATTTAAGATAACACCATTGATAACTCTAAAATCGCATCTCTGCTATGGCTGATACGTTTCTGCCAAAAAAAGGTAACTTCCGCAAACTGATAGCTTATCAGAAGGCTGAATGTATCTATGATATCACTTTCTATTTTGCCAACACATATCTCACTAAGGGCGACTGAACAGTCGATCAAATGGTGCAGGCTGCTCGCAGTGGCAAGCAGAATATTGCAGAAGGAGCGGCTGCGGCTGCCTCTTCTGCCGAAATGGAGATTAAACTTATCAATGTGGCAAAAGCAAGCCTTCAAGAGCTGTTGCTCGACTATGAGGATTTCCTTAGGGTGCGAAACCTCGCTTTGTGGGACGTGAATTCAGAGAAAGCCAAAACTACACGAAAAGTCTGTTCTCGGCACAACGATTCTTCTTTCTACCTTGATGCTATCAGACATCGCTCTCCCGAAACTATTGCCAATATCGCTATTACCATTATTCACCAGACTGATGTGTTCCTCCGCAAACTTATAGAAAGATTACAGCAGGATTTTCTACATAATGGTGGCATAAAAGAACAAATGTATCGTGCACGGATTAATTACCGCAACCGTCACGAATCATAATTGCCGCTCTAAGGGAGTCCGTTATTGTTCATTAGTCTTATAGGACTAATAGGTCTTATTAGTCTTATTAGTCCAATAGTGGACTTGCTGCTCCGCCACGAGGGGCAGCTCACTGCGGTAGAGGTTAATTCCTCCACTCAATGAAGATGTGAGGGTGAACAAAATTGATGTCACCGAATAGGCTGCGGCTATTCCTTATAGTGTGCACAATGGGTGGGAGGATTATTCCAGACCGTACTCCTTGATTTTGCGGTAGAGGGTGCGCTCAGAGATATTCAGCTCCCGGGCGGTCGTCTTGCGCTTGCCGCCGTTGCGCTCGAGCGAGCTTTTGATGGTTTCGCGCTCGGTGGCTTCGAGGGTCATAGGCTCCACTTCTTCGGCGGTTTCGGCTTCGATTGTCTCGGCTGCAACGTCGTGAGCCTCAAATGCAGGCGACTTTAGCCGCGGGAATTTCACTATCTTGTTGTCACCGGTGGCATCATCGCTGCCGTGATGCTGCTCCACCTTGCGCACTTCGCGCGACAGGGCATATTTGTCGCCCGTCTGGTAGTGATGCTCCGCGTCGGTGCGATGCACAGCACCGCTGCGCAGCTCCTCGCGCAGCTCGTCGATTTCACTCTGCATCTTGAAGATGAGCTTGAAAAGAATCTCGCGCTCGCGCGTGTAGTCGAAAGCCGGAGTAGAAGCCACTGTGGGCTTGTATTCGGTGCTGTATTGTGGCAGATACTTCTTCTTTATCTCCTCGCCATATACGGTACTGCCTGCTTCAAAGAGGGCAATCTGCTCAATCACATTCTTCAACTGTCGCACGTTGCCCGGCCAGCGGTAGCTCAGTAGCACCGACTTAGCCGAGTCGTCGAATTTCACCGGAGTAGTGCGGTAGCGTTCGGCAAACTCAGAGGCAAACTTGTGCGTGAGCAGCAGAATGTCGTTTCCGCGCTCGCGCAGAGGCGGAATGGTGATGAGAATGGTGGAAAGGCGATAATACAGGTCGGCACGGAACTTTCCCTCATTCACCGCCTGGAGCATATTCTTGTTGGTGGCAGCCACCACGCGAATGTTGGTCTTTTTCACCTCCGATGAGCCTACGCGGATATACTCTCCCGACTCAAGCACACGCAGCAGGCGGGCCTGAGTGGTGAGAGGCAGCTCGGCAACCTCGTCGAGGAAAATGGTGCCGCCGTTAGCCTCCTCGAAGTAGCCTTTGCGGTCGCTTATGGCACCGGTGAAGGCACCTTTCTCGTGGCCGAACAGCTCAGAGTCGATTGTGCCCTCAGGGATTGCACCGCAGTTCACGGCGATGTATTTGTTGCTGTGCTTTCGGGCGCTGTTGTTGTGAATGATTTTCGGGAAAAACTCCTTTCCCGAGCCGCTCTCGCCGATGATGAGTACCGATAGGTCGGTCTTAGCCGACTGCAGGGCGCGGCCGATGGCGGCAATCAGGTCGGGCGAATTACCCACGATAGAGTAATTCTGCTTTGCCGAGAGAATTTCGGGTGATATGTTAGTGTTTATTTCCATTTACGCATTGAGTAGGTTTTGTCTTTAAGGAACTGCCCGAGTTCTTCGATTGATTCATGCTTTGCAAGCTCCTCGGGTGAGATGATGTCGCCCACCGAGATGTGGAAAGTGGCACCCTTCTTGCGGAACACCTCGGCAGGGAGGCGCAGAGTGCGTAGCTGCCAGCTTATCTTGCCCAAGATGTTAAACCATAGGCTGTTGCTGCCGTGGAAGTAGATGGGCACCACAGGCACCTTGAACTGCTTGATGAGCCTGATGATGCTTGGCTGCCACTCGCGGTCTTCGAGCTGTAGCTTGCCATTGAGCTTCGACACCGCACCGGCAGGGAAGAATCCGAGCGGCTTTCCGCTGCGCACCTGCATCATGGCTTCGCGAATGCCCTTGGTGGATACGGCACGCTTTGCGGGGTCGTCGGAGGCAAGAGCGTCAACGGCGATGAAGTTGGGGCGCATGGCAGTGATATAGTTCAGCACCATGTTCACCATCACCTTAAATTCGGGTCGGCGCGATGCCAGCATGTGAATGAGAATGATGCCGTCGAGGGCACCGAAAGTGTGGTTCGACACCGTGACGAAAGCCCCTTCGGGCAGATTGTCGAGCTGAGCCTCATTGTCGATGCGCAGCTTTATGTCGAGGTCGCGCAGCAGTCCTGCCACAAATGGCGCACCCGGGGTAGCGCAGTTGTGGCGGTGCAGATAGTTCACCTTGTCGATGGCAAAAAGGCGCATGATGAAGTTCACGAGCTTGGGCTTGCCGTCGAAGAAAGGCACCATACGGCGAATGTCGTCGTAGCTGAGCACATCGGGCTTGATGCCGTCGGGGAGAGTGTTTTTATCTTGATTGTTGTCCATATTTCGTAAGTTGAAAATGAGATTGCATCTCGAAAAAAAGATGCTACTTGTTTTTGCAAAATTACGAATTTTGCGACATATAACAAAAAACCTACCCCCGAAAACGAAAAATTAGCCTATAAAGCTCACACTTGGAACAGATTGTAACGCATTTTTGCATTCGGATGCCCCCAAAGAGGGGGTTTATTCCTTAAAAAAATCAAAATATAGCCCTCGCATTATACATTATTAGTGCAAATGGAGTATCTTTGCACAAATAATAACCAAACTATGTGATGAAACAATTTGGAGAATGATATTGTTTCAGTAATATAGGCGGCGAAATCAAAACTTTGCAGAAACTAAATAACTCTTATATTAAACGTTTATTATGAACAGTAAATTAACATTTTCCATTCTCCTTGGTGGAGCATTGATGTTTACCAGCTGTGGTAAAAAACTCACAGAGATAGGTGCAGAATACTTCTCAGTGAATCCGTCTCCCCTCGAAGTAGTAGGCGACAAAGTCCCCGCTACAGTGACAGCTCAAATTCCCCAAAAGTTCTTCCTCAAAGATGCTGAGGTGACTGTAACTCCTTATCTCGTCTATGGCGACAAGGAAACTGCTTCAGCTCCTTACACCGTACAAGGTGAGAAGGTGAAAGGCAACAACCAGGTGATCTCTTATGAGAACGGTGGTACTGTGACTTTCCCCGTGATGTATGCCTACACTCCCGAAATGGCTAAGAGCGATCTTATGCTCGACTTCCAGGTGCAGCAGGGCAGCAAGACTTATGCTCTTCCGCGCGTGAAGGTGGCTGAGGGCGTTATCTCTACTTCTACTATCGCCACTGCAGCTACCGTTGAGCCTGCCGCTTCTACCGACAAGTTCCAGCGCATCATCAACGAGAAATATACTGCCGATATCCGCTTCCTTATCAACCAGACCAACGTGCGCAAGAGCGAGCTTAAATCAAGCGAGCTTGCTGCCCTCAAGCAGCGCCTCAACGAGGCTCAGGGCGACGCTAAGCTCGAGGTTGAGGGTATCAACATCTCTTCTTACGCTTCTCCTGATGGTGGTGTGAAACTCAACACCCGCATCGCCGAGGGCCGTGAGAAAAACACTCAGAAGTATCTCAACCAAACTCTTAAGAAAAATAAAATCAAGGAATTCGGCGAGCTTACTGCCGACTTCACTCCGCAAGACTGGGAAGGCTTCCAGCAGCTCGTTGCCAACAGCAACATTCAGGACAAGGACCTCATTCTCAGCGTCCTCTCTATGTATAAGGATCCTGAGCAGCGCGAGCGCGAAATCCGCAACCTCTCTGCCGTATTCGATCAGCTTGCTGAGGAGATTCTTCCGCAGCTCCGTCGCTCACGCCTCACTGCTTCAATCAACGTGATTGGCAAGAGCGATGAGGAACTTATGGCTGCTTTCAACGCTGACCCGACTTCTCTCTCGGTTGACGAGCTCCTTTACACTGCTACTCTCACCGACGACAACGCTAAGCGTGCCGAAATCTACAAGGCTTGCATCAAGCGCGACGCCAACGACTATCGCGGCTACAACAACCTCGGTATGGTTCAGTTTGCTGAGGGCGACTACAGCGCTGCAAAGGCTAACTTCGAGAAGGCTCAGAAGCTCGCTCCTACAAGCAATGAGGTGAAGATGAACCTCGGTCTTTGCGAGCTTATGGACAACAACCTCCGCAACGCCAACAACAACTTCGGTGCTGCTGCAGGTGCTGAGGGCTTGAACGAGGCTCTCGGTGTTTACTACCTCAAGCTCGGCGACTACAACAACGCTGTTAAGGCATTCGGCGACTCTAAGAGCAACAACGCTGCCCTTGCTCAGATCATGACTAAGGATTACAGCAAGGCTAAGAACACTCTTAGCGCAATCGCTAACCCCGATGCTACTACTTACTACCTCCTCGCTGTTCTGGGTGCACGCACCAACAACGAGCAGATGGTTCTCAGCAATCTCGCTCAGGCAGTTAAGCTCGACGGCTCTTTGGCTCAGAAGGCTGCTACCGACATGGAGTTTGCTAAGTTCAACATCTCAAGCGTAGTTATGTAATTAATTAGTTTGTCATAACATTGCATAAAAAGGGCGAACCTTCACTCATGAGGGTTCGCCCTGATTTTTTCTGCGCGACGCCATTCCCGCTACGCATACACCATAATAAAAAAATAGTAGCGAGCCACCGGATTTGTGGGGCAACGCTACTGTGATTGTTTATCTCGCTGTGTATGGGCGGTATCACATCAAGAGGATACCGTGGTGGCGGCACTCCTCCACTTGCTCCTCGGGCCAGATGCTTGCCTGCACCTCACCGATGTGAGCCTTTTGCAGCAGGAACATGCACAGACGGCTCTGTCCGATACCGCCGCCGATGGAGTAGGGCAGTTCGCCGGCAAGCAGAGCCTTGTGGAACGAGAGTTTTGTGCGCTCGGTGCAGCCACGCAATTCAAGTTGGCGCATCAGCGACTCCTCGCTCACGCGGATTCCCATCGACGACAGCTCGAAGGGACACTCAAGAATCGAGTCCCACAAAATAAGGTCGCCATTTAGTCCCCGGTAGCCGTCGCTGTTGGTGGTAATCCAGTCGTCGTAGTCGGGTGCGCGTCCGTCGTGAGGCTCGCCGTTGCTCAGCGGAGCACCGATGCCGATGAGGAATATCGCGCCATATTTCTGAGCGGCTTTAGCCTCGCGCTCCTTGGCTGAGAGGTCGGGATATTGCTGCAAGAGCTCTTCGGCGTGGATAAAGGTCACCTTCTCGGGCAGGCGAGGTGTGATGTGCGGGAAACGCTCGTAGATCATCCACTCGGTCTCGCGCAGGGCGCAGTAGATTTTGTTTACCGTGAGCTTCAGGTAGTCGAGAGTACGGTCGGCGGCAGTGATAGTCTGCTCCCAGTCCCACTGATCTACATAGAGCGAGTGCAGATTGTCGAGGTCTTCAAAGGTGCGAATGGCGTTCATGTCGGTGTAAATACCATAGCTTGGCGCGATGTCGTAGGCACCGAGCTTCATGCGTTTCCACTTTGCAAGCGAGTGCACCACCTCGGCGCGACGGCCGCCCATGCAGGCGATGTCGAAAGCCACTGCATGCTCCACACCGTTGAGGTCATCGTTGATACCCGTACCCGAAAGCACGAAGAGCGGGGCAGTGACACGACGCAGATTGAGAGCCTTCGCCAGCTTCACCTGGAAAGTGTCCTTGATAGCCTTGATTGCCACCTCAGTGGTCTCGGGCAGCAATTTCTGCTTATACTTTTTTGGAATAATAAGAGCCATAATAATTGTATATTTCATTTTGCGACGGCAAAAATACAACAAATTTCTGTAATTCCAATGAATTTCCTTGCATTTTGCGAAATAATTCACAATTACGCTGCCATGTTGCACACAATGGGGCTAATTGTGCCTACAAAATCACAAAAAATGCACATTACCAGAAAAAAGGAGATTTGCACTATCTTTAGATAAGATAGGCTGCATCTCGGCAAAGTAAATAAGCAAGCTTTTTGCTTTTGCACTCGATTTGCACTATCTTTAGATAAGATAGGCTGCATCTCAGCAAAGTAAATAAGCAAGCTTTTTGCTTTTGCACTCGATTTGCACTATCTTTGCACAAAGAATTACCATATATGCGATATTTTAGTCAAAATCATCTTGAGATATTAAGAAGTCTGCTTTTTGCAGCATTGGTGTGGAGTGCAGCCATGCACCCTGTTACGATTCATAGCGCATCGCGTGAGACTGCCGATTCGCTGTCGGCGCGGCTCGATAAGGTTGAAGCTTTCCAAGCTCGTATCGAGAAGCTGTCGCCCTACATTCCCTCAATCAGTGGCTATGCCTCGATTGGCTACAACTATGAGGAGGATAATACGTCGGAGTTTTATGTGAAGTGCGCCCGATTTGATATTAAGGGCAACCTCGGCTCGAAATTCGACTACCGTTTTCTCTTCGACTTCTACAAATTCAAATGCTACGATGTGCGCATCAGCTACCGCCCCATGAAGGAAATCAACGTCACTGCCGGTCACTTCAAGGTGCCATTCACCATAGGTAACGGTCGCGGACCGCTCACCGAGGAGCTTATAACCACTCCGCTCGCCATTCAGCGCCTCATGGGCTTCAACGATGTGTGCGGAATCACCGGCGGCTCGGGACGCGATATCGGAGTGAGCCTCACCGGTACGCTGTGGCGACACTGCGGAACAGATGTGGTGAGCTATGCCGTGGGAGTGTTCAACGGCAACGGAAGCAACACCCGCGACGACAATTCGAGCAAGGACGTCACTGCAAAGCTATCGTTGCGCCCTATAAAGGCACTCGAAGTGTCGGGTGGAGCTTATATAGGTGAATATGGAGCCGACTACACAAGGCGCAACCGCTGGTGCGTGGGCGCGGAGTATGCAGGCTCAATGCTGCTTGCACGCGGTGAATACATTGCCGGAAACACCGGCGGCGTGAAAAGCGACGGCTATTATGCGCAGGTGGGAGTGAAAACGCCCTGCAAGCTCACACCATTGGCTCGATTTGATTCATTCACCAGCGATACTTCCACCGATGCCACTCAGCGCATCTACACGGTAGGACTCGACTGGCGACCCATGAAGCACTTGCGCCTGCAAGGCAACTATTCGCGCCACACTTTCAGCAATTTTGCCGATAAAACCGACCATAACCAGTTCCATTTTGTCGTTACTGCCATACTTTAGTGCGATTTTAACCATTATTCATTGCAATATTTTTTGTAATTTTGCAGCCTGAATAATGTTTTTTATTACTTAGGCTATGATTATGAAAAAGAATCTATTGCTTGTAGCTGCCATTGTGACTTGCTGTGTAGCATCGTCGGCTGCCGAGAAAATTAAGTATGGCGACTTCAATTCCTGGGTTATACGCAACATCAAGGAGTCGTCGGTGCTTGGTGGTAACACCAAGACTCTCTATGAAATCGGTCCTAACCATACCATTGAGGGCGCTAAAGCCTATACCAACCTTGGCGGCTCGCCGTGGGCTACCTCAAATGTGTATGCCAAGGTGATGGGTGTGGTGAAGTGCAGCAATGCCGTGTATCGCGATGCCCGCGGCACAGGTGACTATTGCGCCAAGCTCACTACAGTGCTTGAGCACGTGAAAGCTCTCGGAATGATTAATATGGACGTGCTTGTGTCGGGGAGCATCTTCCTCGGACAGATTTTTGAGCCGATTTCAAGCACCAAGAATCCCTACGGAAAAATGGAGATGGG
>CALZFJ010000041.1 GCA_945645715.1 uncultured Prevotellaceae bacterium
CAACTTTTTTTCAAGAATTTTTCAGAAAAATCCCCAAAACATCACATATCAGCCTCTTACCCCACAAAAATTTTTATGCTCTACAACATATTTTTCCTCTATTGTCACCCGATCTCCACTCTGTAGAGCGAAAATTTTCCACAAAGGAATCATCTTTGCACAAATAACAGCATGTCTAAAAGAGCACTTCGATAAAAGCAAAACTTTTTGCCGCACAGTTCGCCTAAAACTTACATTCCCAAAATTCGGCATATTTCAGATGCTTACTAACGACATTCATGCATTTAAGAAAAAAGGCGGAAATCCTCCATAGGGACTTCCGCCTTTATTTACTATGTTCAATCGTGAAGTGCGATTACTTCTTCGAAAGCTTCTCCTTGAGTGCTGCAAGCTCCTCGAGGTCACCGAGAGTTGTCTTCTCGATAGTGTTGTTGATAACAGGAGCCTCTTCGTTGTTATTAGCCTTTGCAGCCTTCTTTGCGCTCTTCTTAGCCTCAGCCTTAGCCTCGTCTTCGAAAATGCGGCTGTGTGAAAGGATAATGCGCTTAGCGTCCTTGTTGAACTCAATCACCTTGAAGTTAAGCTTCTCGTCCTGCTTAGCCTGAGTTCCATCTTCCTTAACGAGATGCTTAGGAGTAGCAAAGCCCTCTACGCCGTAAGGAAGTGCAACCACTGCACCCTTGTCGAGCATCTCGATGATTGTACCCTCGTGAATGCTACCAACGGTGAATACAGTCTCGAATACGTCCCAAGGATTCTCCTCAAGCTGCTTGTGGCCGAGGCTCAAGCGACGGTTGTCCTTGTCGATTTCAAGAACCTGAACATCGATGTCGGCACCAATCTGAGTGAACTCTGACGGATGCTTGATCTTCTTGGTCCAAGAGAGGTCGCTGATGTGGATAAGACCGTCAACGCCTTCCTCAAGCTCAACGAATACGCCAAAGTTGGTGAAGTTACGCACCTTTGCAGTGTGCTTCGAGCCAACGGCATACTTCTCCTCGATGTTCTCCCAAGGATCTTGCTTGAGCTGCTTGATGCCGAGCGACATCTTGCGCTCCTCGCGGTCGAGTGTGAGGATTACTGCCTCTACCTCGTCGCCCACCTTCATGAAGTCCTGAGCCGAACGGAGGTGCTGCGACCACGACATCTCGCTCACGTGGATAAGCCCCTCTACGCCCGGAGCAATTTCGATGAATGCACCATAGTCGGCCATAACCACTACTTTGCCCTTCACCTTGTCGCCAACCTTGAGGTTTGCATCAAGAGCATCCCATGGATGCGGCTGAAGCTGCTTCAAGCCGAGTGCAATGCGCTTCTTCTCGTCGTCGAAGTCGAGGATTACTACGTTCAACTTCTGGTCGAGAGAAACCACCTCTTCGGGGTGATTTACGCGGCCCCAAGAAAGGTCGGTGATATGGATAAGACCATCTACGCCACCAAGGTCGATGAATACACCATAAGAAGTGATATTCTTAACCGTACCCTCAAGAACTTGTCCCTTCTCGAGCTTGGCGATGATATCTTTCTTCTGTTGCTCGAGCTCAGCCTCGATAAGAGCCTTGTGCGAAACAACAACGTTCTTAAACTCTTGGTTGATCTTAACGACCTTGAATTCCATGGTCTTGCCTACGAATACATCGTAGTCACGGATAGGCTTAACATCGATCTGTGAGCCGGGGAGGAATGCCTCAATGCCGAATACATCGACAATCATACCACCCTTAGTGCGGCACTTGATGTAACCCTTAATGATTTCGTCGTTCTCGAGAGCCTCGTTCACGCGATCCCAGCTCTTAGCTGCACGTGCCTTCTTGTGCGAAAGGATAAGCTGTCCCTTCTTGTCTTCCTGGTTCTCGATGAATACCTCTACAGTGTCGCCAACCTTCAGGTCGGGATTGTAGCGGAATTCGCTAAAAGGAATGATTCCGTCCGACTTGTAGCCAATGTTAACCACTACCTCACGCTTGTTGAGTGCGATAACGGTACCTTCGGTTACATCTTTGTCCTTAATAGTGTTCAAAGACTCGTCGTAGGTCTTTTCCAGTTCCTCAAAAGATTTGCCTCTTTGAGTGTCACCCTTCTCATAGGCTTCCCAATCGAAGTCTTCAATGGGTGAATTTTTCAATTCTTCGCTCATTTAAATAGTTAATAATTAAGTTAATTTTATGAATGAGGCGTCGTTGCCCCACACACGGCTGCAAAGTTAAGCATAATTTCCCAATTATCAAGCATATCCACGCATTTTTTTCAGAGCAATTTCAAATTTTCAGCTATAAAACGGCACAAATATCATCTATTAAGCACAATTCCCCACTATCGCTACGGTGAGCATAGTGGGGAATTATAATGAAAGAAATATTTGTAAATTCAATCGTAGTGCCTACTTCACAAAAGTAGTAATGATGCGAGCATTGCCGCGCAATGTCACTGCCGGCATCGATACCGGAATAAGTGCTGTGGTACCCTGCTTGAGAGCTGTGGCACGTCCTTCGCCATCAACCACTTCGGCGTCACCGCTAATTGCAGCTATCACAGTGAACGATTTGCGCTCAGCGAGCGACAGTTCAAATGCTCCATCTACATCAATAGCAGTAGTTGTGAAGTGGTGGCAGTCGGCAATTGTGTTCTCCACATTCTTGCCTGCGGGTATTGTGGTAGGTGCCGAATCGGCAGTATCATTGAAGTTGACGGCATCAATCGACTCCTCCACATGCAGCTGTCGAGGATTACCCTTGGCATCGCGGCGGTCGTAGTCGTAGATGCGATATGTGATATCGCTTGTTTCCTGAATCTCAAGCACAAAATTGCCCTTGCCAATGCTGTGCACGCGTCCTGCCGGAAGGAAGAACACATCTCCAGCCTTGGGATAATACTTGCATAGGCAATCGATGATGGTGTTGTCGGCAATGCGGCTGCGATATTCATCGGGGGTGATTGCGTGCTTCAGTCCGGCATAAAGATATGCATCATCAGCCGGAGCCACGCTAATCCACATCTCGGTCTTGCCGGGGCAATTGTGACGCTTACCGGCAAGCTCATCGTCGGGGTGAACCTGCACCGAGAGATCGTCGGCTGAGTCAATCAGCTTAATAAGCAATGGAAACTCGCCCTTGCCGTAGCGGGCAAGCAGCTTTTCGCCCATAATCTCTGTGGGGAACTCAAGCAGTAGCTCCTTGAGATTACGCCCCTTAAATTCACCTTCAGCCACAACCGACTCATTACCGGGCACACACGAAAGCTCCCAGCTCTCGCCTATTGTGTCGCCTTGCGAAGGCAATCCCTTGAATTCGGCTATACGCTTTCCGCCCCAAATCACACTCTTGAAAAGAGGCTCAAACTTCAAAACAGGAAATGTTGTCATATCTTTTTGGTTGGTTATTTTTAGCTACAAATGTATATCGTGGCACATATGCCCATTAGGATACATCATTTTGTGCTGTTCTTTTTTGTAAATTCTATTATTTCATCAATATATCCAAATGCCAAGCCCACCACAGTGTCGGCTGCACCATAATAGAGTGCTACTCGCTTACCATCGTTGAGTGCAGCACATGGGAACACCACATTAGGCACATCGCCCGTAAGCTCGTAGGGAGCTGCCGGAGCGAGCAGATAAGGCTGCGTGCGATAGAGCACCTTCGAGGGATCGTCCTTGTCGAGGATTGCCGAGCCCATCGAGTAGCGAAAGCCATTGCAAGTGGTAATTACACCATGATAGAACATCAGCCAGCCTGCCTCGGTGAGAAACGGCACCGAACCGGCACCTATCTTAGTGCACTGCCATGCGCTCACCGGGAACGGGGTGGGTCCCATCACGTGGCGATGCTCTCCCCAATATTTCATATCGGGGCTATAGCTTATGTAGATATCTCCAAATGGTGTGTGTCCGCTGTCGCTGGGGCGGCTGAGCATGGCAAATTTGCCATTTATCTTCTCGGGGAAGAGTACGCCATTGCGGTTGAACGGCAAGAAAGCGTTCTCACACTGGTAAAACTCCTTGAAGTCGAATGTATATCCAATGCCGATTGTCGGGCCATAGTAGCCATTGCACCATGTAATCCAGTAGCGGTCGTCGATCCACGCAACACGGGGGTCGTACTTATATTCCGACTCTATCATTTCGGTGTTTCCGGCCTTGAACACTATTGGCTCGTGCTCAATTTCCCAGTTAATACCGTCTTTACTGAATCCGGCAAAAATATTCATCTGCACCGAGCGGTTGTCGCAGCGGAACACGCCCGCAAAACCGTCACCAAATGGCACAACGGCACTGTTGAAAACACTGTTCGACGTTGGTATGGCATAGCGGTCGATGACCGGATTCTTCGAGTAGCGCCACATTACTTCGCGGCAGCCTTCGGGACGCTCCTCCCATGGCATGATAATGTTGTTCTTCATAATTGAATGTCTATTTTGCTTTTTTTTACTTTACAAAATCACATAATTCATCACATATTTCATAACAACGGTGATAAAAATATTACTTATTTATTAATAGGATATTTCACCACAAGGAGTATCATCAATCCTGCTATTATTGCCGGGAAAATTGAGAAAAGCATCCATATCATGTTCTTCACCGAGTCCATATTCTCTGCTGCAATGGTCACAACGGTCTGCCCATCGGCATTTGTTCCCGAGATAAAGCCAACGGCACCGAGCATAAGTGCCACCAACGCTCCCGAGATTGCCGAGCCAAACTTCTGCGACATTGTTCCCGACGAGAAAATCAGTCCGGTAGATGATGTTCCGTTCTTCTCAGTAGCATAGTCGGCAACATCGGCATACATCGACCACAGCAGCGGTGAATAGAAGCCTATTCCCACCGAAGTGAGTATCACCATTGCCACCATTACCCAGATATATGCCGGATCCATGGGGATAAAGAAGAAAAGCACCGATGTGGCAGCACATATTACTGCCGACCAGATAAACGCCTTCTTCTTCGAGCCTACCATCTGCGTGAACTTTGGCGAAAGTCCTCCAAAAATCATGCAGGTCACCTCACCGAAGGTCATAAACACAGTGTAGTTGATAATCAGCCCGCTCACAGTAACCTCTCCACCAAGGCAGTAGGTGAGCATATAGCCTGCCACTGCATAGCGGAAGCCATTGAAGAAGTTGCTGCATATTCCTATCAGCGTGAGGTATATCCATGGTTTGTTCTTCACAAGGTCGGCAAAAGGCCGGAGTGAGAATTTCTCTGCTCTCACCGGCTTCAGTCGCTCCTTTGTCATAAGTCCGCACGCAAGGGTCATCAAGGCTGCAAGTCCACCGAGAGCAGCTCCAAGCACTGCATACTGGTGTGCATCGCTACCTCCTACCATCTTCTGCAGATATGGGAATGACAGCAGGGTGATAAAGCCCATTGCGTAGGCCCCCACCATGCGGTACGACGAGAATTGGTTCTTCTCATTGTCATCGGCAGTCATCACGCCAAGCAGCGAGCCATAGGGCACATTCACTGCCGTATATACCGCCATCATAAGGAGATATAGCGTATAGGCATAGATGCGCTTACCCACCGGACCTATCTCGGGAGTGTAGAGCAATAATGCAAACACCAAGCCAAGAGGCACGGCACCGAAAATGAGCCAAGGGCGATAAGTGCCCCAGCTTGACTGTGTGCGGTCGGCAAGACTTCCCATCAATGGGTCGGTCACCACGTCGAACATTCGTGCAAGCAGCATCAGCGTTGCCGTATCAGCCACTGTAAGGCCGAAAATATTAGTGAAAAACAAAGGGAATGCTATCGACATCACCTTCCAGGTGATACCACCGGCAGCAGCATCACCAAGGGCATAGCCAATCTTTTCTGAAAACTTTACCATCTCTTCTTAGCTTTTAGTTTTTACAAGTTTCTGTTAATTTTATGATTATGAGTTAATTACCCTTTTATGTAAGGTATCTTGCTTACAGCGGTCAAAATTAGCAAAAACGTACGAACTCCACAAATACAATTTTAGCAAATTATTTCACTTTTTTGCCGAAGGGGTATTGCTCATTTCCAATTCAAGCTTTCCTCCGCCAATTATTGCATCATGGCTGAAGAATGGTGTCGTCAGTTCTTTGCCATTCAGTACCATGCGGTTCACATAGCGATTCTCCCGGCTATTGTTCTTCACCACTATCTCAAATCTCTTGCCATTAGTGAGGTGGATAACTGCCTTATCAACGACAGGGCGGCCAATGCTATAAACCGGGCGGCCGGGGCACACCTGATAGAATCCCATTGCATTGAGTATGTACCATGCCGACATTTGTCCGCAATCCTCATTTCCACTGAGTCCGTCGGGGGCATTGGCATAGAGAGTATTCAGCACCTCATCTACGAGCTCCTGAGTGCGCCATGGGCGACCCACATAATTATATAGATGTGTGATATGATGGCTGGGTTCGTTGCCATGGGCATACTGCCCTATCAGACCGCTTATGTCGGCCGACACCTGCTTGCCCTCCAGTTCCGACGAAGCAGTGAAAAGCGAGTCGAGCTTGCTCACAAACGCTTCCTTGCTGCCCATCAGGTCGATTAGTCCATCTACATCGTGCGGAACAAACCAGATCCATTGCCATGCAGTACCCTCGCAATAATCATCGCTACGGTGGCTTGATGAACGAGGGTTGAAAGGCTCACGCCAGTTTCCGTGACTGTCGAGCCCACGCATAAAGCGCGTAGATGGATCGAAATACACACGGTATCCGGCTGCAAAAGCACGATAGCGGTCGCGGGCAGAATCATCGCCCACTGCATCGGCAAGCCGGGCGATGCACCAGTCGTCGTAGGCATATTCAAGAGCCTTAGCTACGGCTTCGCCATCTTTGTCGCAAGGCACATAGCCCACCTTGTTCTTCCAGTATTTAGCCTGTGGCATAAGGTGTGGCAGCACGAGAGACGGACACTTTATTCCTATGGTGTCATATTCCGCTACACGGCGGCATGCAAGCAGTGCTTCCTGCACATCAAAGTCACGGCTACCCTTGGCATAGGCATCGGCAAAGAGCGAGGCAGCGTGATAGCCAATCATGCAGCCGGTATAGTTACCGGCAAGCTCCCACATTGGCAGCACCCCACCCTCTTTTGCCTTCAGAAGCAGTGTACGCAGATAAGCTTCGTTCTGCTCAGGGTCAATGATTGTGAGCAACGGGTGATAGGCTCTGAATGTATCCCATAGCGAGAATGCGCTGTACACCGGCTCTTCGGCATTGCCTTGATGCACCTCCAAGTCCATTCCACGATAGCGTCCGTCGGCGTCGCTGAATAGCTGGGGTTGCAAGGCTGTGTGATACAGTGCAGTATAGAAAATTTTGCGGCAGTCGTCGTCGGCTGTTTCTATGTCGATTTTCGAGAGATAACGGTTCCACTCGGCGCGTGCCTTTGCTCTAATGCCGTCGAAGTCCCAGTCGGCGATTTCACTCTCCACATTTCGGCGGGCACCATCAATATCTACAGCCGAAATGCCCACTTTCACAAGCACCTGCTCCTCGTCGGCAGTCTGGAATTGCAACAGAGCCTTTGCCTGGGCATATTGCTCGCCACCCTCGCTGCGTGCAGCCGAATCGGTGACAAGCCGATAGGTGAAAGGCTTCGAGAATTTGGCATAGAAGTAGATATACTGGTCGAAAGCCCAATACACAGTCTTCTTGCTGCCACAAATCTCAGTGTCGCTGAGCACTTGCAGAGCCATGTCCTCATTGGTCTGATACTGTATGCTGTAGTCAAGGTCGAGCACAAATCCTGCATCATCGGCAGCCGGATAAGTGTATCGGTGAATTGCAGCACGGGCAGTAGCCGTGAGTTCTGCCTGCACTCCATAGCGCGAGAGCTTCACAGCGTAATATCCCGGCTCTGCCACCTCATCATCATGGCTGAATGGCGAAGCATACGCCATCTGCTGGCTACGCTCACCCATAGGGCGAATATCCTGCTTGCCCACAGTGGGCATGAGCAGCACATCGCCATAGTCGGCACAGCCGGTTCCGCTAAGGCGTGTGTGGCTGAAGCCATTGATAGTAGAGTCGCTGTAGTGGTAGCCCGAACAGGCGTCCCAACCGTCGATGCGCGTGTCGGGGCCAGGCTGTATCATGCCATGTGGCACCATTGCCGCCGGGTGAGTGTGCCCGTGTCCGCCGGTGCCTATCATCAAGTTCACTTGCGAGGCATAATCCTGTCCATCGTCGGGCTGAGTGCCGCACGACGATGCCACAAGGAAGAGTGCAGTGCAAATTAGAGTTGTCGGTTTCATTTTGAGAAACAGTTTAACGTTTTGGAATAAAGCTTACAGCCTGACCGCCTCCGGCTGCCATTCGCACCTCAAGGGTGTCATCGGCAGTCACGGTGCGATGGTCTATGGTGTAAGCCTTGGGGTTGGTCACCCAGTCGGCATCGGGAGCATCGGCATAGATGGCAGCATCGTAAGCAACACCGGGTTTCAAGAAGTCGAGCTTCACAGTGAGCGTGCGTGCCTCCTCATTTGTAGCAGCGCCAAGGAAGTATTTCTCACCAGCACGGCGCACGATAGCCACAAATTCACCAGGCTCGCCTTGCAGTGCACGCGACTCGTCGCAATCGGCTTCAAAGTCGCGGAAGAACTGGAATGCCGGGTGTCCTTCGTAGTTCTCGATGCAGTCCGAAGCCATCTGCACCGGCGAGTATAGTATCACCCACAGTGCAATCTGCTTTGCAAGTGTGGTGTTGATGCGGCAGTCTTTGCTGTCTTTCATGTTCCACTGCTTGCGGTTGGGGTTATTCTTGGCATTTTCATAGAGAATATCGAAGATTCCGGGCGTATAGTCCATCGGTCCGCCAAGAAGTCGGGTAAACGGCAGCATCACATGGTGCATCGGCGGATTGCCGTCGCTCCAGGCGTTCCATTCCATACCTCGTGCGCCCTCGCGACTCATCATGTTGGGATATGTGCGACGTATTCCTGTGTCCTTTATCGGCTCATGGGCATTGATTGTGGTGTGGTAGCGTGCAGCCGTCTGCACCACGTGGCGATAGTGGCGCACATTGAATTGTCCGTGATGGTTGTGTCCGTTTGGAAGTCCGCCTGCATAGCCGGTCTTCACATCGTGCACGCCATAGTCGGCATACCACTGCAATGCCTTGTCGAGCTGGCTCTCATAGTTGAGTACATTGCCTCCGGTCTCATGATGACCGATGATTTTCACGCCTTTTTCGCGTGCATAGTCGCTTATGCGCTTCATATCGAAGTCATCGTAGGGCTTGGTGTAGTCGAAGGTCTGCGAGCCGCCCCAGTTTTCCCAGCCGGCATTCCAGCCTTCAAAGAGCACACCTTCAATGCCGTTCTTGGCGGCAAAGTCAATGTATTTGATGGCATTTTCGGTGGTAGCTCCGTGACGGTCGCCCATCACCCAGCTTTCAATGCCGAGGTGCATTCCCCACCACACACCCACATATTTCATGGGGTGAATCCAGTCGGTGCTGTCGAGTGCACAGGGCTCATTGAGATTGAGTATCAACGATGAATTGATGAGACCCACTGCCTCACGTGCAATCTGAATGGTGCGCCACGGTGTAGTGAAGCTATTGCCGTCGAAGCGGGCTTTCACACCATCGGGCCATGGTGCCAGATTGGCGGCAAACTGCAGGCTGTCGGTGCGCAGAAGCGTCATTTCGGGGAAATCGGTCAGTGCTGCCTCGTGAATGCTGGCATAGAGCGAATCGTCGGTGCGCAGAGTGATAGGAGTGTTGGCATTCTCCACCTGCGACAGTGGCAAGCGGCGATAGAGCAGCTCATAGGTATCGAAGTTTGCCGGAATCGACCACGAAGTAGCCTCTTTTGCAAAGTTGAACTGCGTGAGCTCATCGCTCACGAGCAGGCTGTCGGCACCGGGAACGGTATATTCATAGCGGAAACCAAGTCCGTCGTCGAAGATGCGGAAACGCAACGTCAATGACACATTTTCGGGGTTATGGAGCCTTACCTCCATCTCATTATAGTGGTTGCGAATGGCCTTGTTCTCGCCCCAAGGCTGAGTCCAGGTTTCATCGCATTGATTTTTCTTAATATTGTCGATTGTGAATGATTGTGACAGATTGAAACCCTGTCGCTCGTCAAATCCAAATCGCGACGGCAATATGAAGGGTTTTCCATCTACCTCAACCTGATATCTTAATTGTAGCGAATCGTCGGTGAGCAATGTGACAGCCACATTGCCATCGGGCGAAGTCACCACAGTGTTCTTATCACTCGAACATGCTGTAAAAAATACTAAAACAGAAAGGATTATGAGGAAATTGCGCATAGAGGGGAATTTTTATGAAGAGACAAAAATGAGAAAAAGGGTTGTGCAGTGATTTAAAGATAGCGCTGAAAATCACTTACACAACCCAT
>CALZFJ010000042.1 GCA_945645715.1 uncultured Prevotellaceae bacterium
TACCCTTCATGTTGTTAGCGATGAGGTTACCGCTTGGGTCAGCGTCGGTGACGGGCATACCCTCGTAGTAGTAAACGAAATCCTTCACGGGGACACCCTCACTGTTAAGCTCACTATCGAGAATGATAGTGATAGCTTCAGATTGTTTTACCTTATTCTGCTCCTTTTTGTCCACTTTTTCATTAGTAGGAAGACTTATTTGCAAAGTCTGCGACTTAATCATTGTGGTACAAAGCATGAAGAAGGTGATGAGAAGCATGTTCATATCCACCATAGGGGTGAAATCGACACGGATCTCCATTTTCTTCTGGTGGCTTTTACCTTTACCGCCACCTGATTGTTCAATTTGTGCCATAATAATTATTCGTCCTCACTCTTTAAAGCGGTCATTAAACTAAATTTGTTCATCTTCAATGTCTGCAGATTATCCATCACGACCTGAATCGTCGAATAAGGAGGTGACTTATCAGCCTTGATTGCGATACCTTCACCGGTCTTGATTGCGGTGGTAAGGTTCTCGTCAGAGGTGTTGTAAGCCGCACGCATCCACATCTGGAACTCATTTGGTTTTTCCAAATTTTCGTTCATGTCGATGGGGATACCCGCATTCGGGTTCTTGCTCGGGTCGATGTATTCATCCATCTTCTCTTGAGTCATGCCCAGCCATTGCTTCATAGCGGCAATGTTAACGCCGAACATATTGATTTTAGAGAATTTATCGACTTCAGCTTTTGTGAATTCGATCTTGTTAGATGGGTGAAGTTTGTTATATTCTGATGCCACATTCAGCAGAAGCTCGGCGCGCATTTTCTCACTTGAATAGAGTGAGTCCTTGTCACCGGCAATCGACATGAACACTTGACCTTCCGGGCTAACGAGCACGGTGACGAGGTTCATAGTCGGTACCTTAATCTCAGATACTGACGAAGGAGTCAGCACAGTGATAGGTTCCTTCTGCAAGAAAGTAGATGTCAACATGAAGAAAGTAAGCAAAAGTACAGTAACGTCACTCATCGCGGTCATGTCGATGAATGTACTCTTCCTTTTGATTTTAACTTTTCCCATATTACAATTTTATTTCTTATAAATTATTAAATCAGTTTTTGATTTACTAATACCATTAAACCGGGGTTTGCGATGCGACTCAGCGAATTAGTGAGTAGCGGCAAATGTTTGAACGATTGAGAAACCAACCTCGTCGATAGCGTAGGTGAGGTGGTCGATCTTGTTGGTGTAGAAGTTATAAGAAATAACGGCGAAGGCACCGGTTGCGATACCGAATGCAGTGTTCACAAGTGCCTCAGAAATACCGGTAGAAAGTTCAGTTGAGTCAGGAGCACCCGAAGCAGAAAGAGCCTGGAATGACTTGATCATACCGATTACAGTACCGAGAAGTCCGACGAGAGTACCGAGAGTAGTGAGAGTTGCAACGATAGGCAAGTTCTGCTGGAGTGACGGCATCTCAAGAGCTGTAGCCTCTTCAACTTCCTTCTGGATAGTAGCGAGCTTCTGCTCCTTAGAAAGGATAGTATTCTTGTCCATTTCGTCATACTTCACGAGAGTTGCATAAACGATAGCGGCAACAGTACCTTTCTGCTTGCGGCAGAGTTCCTTAGCCTTCTCGATGTCGTTAGCGTTAAGAGCAGCCTTTACGTTAGCAACGAATTTGGGGATAGAACCGCTACCCTTAGCAGAAGAAAGTGCGATCCAGCGCTCAACCGACAGAACGATAACTGTCAAGAAGAGAGTTTGAAGGATAGGCACGATGAAACCACCCTTGTAGATAGTACCGAGGAGGTTGATTGGGTGTCCGTTCTCGAAGTTGCTGTCTGCTCCAAGTACGAAGATGAAGAGGCAAACTGCAACTACTGCACAGGCACAAATTACTAAGAATGCATTCTTAATACCACGAACATTGCTGCTGACAGCTTTGTTCGCTTTTTGAGTGTTGTTAGGCTTTTGAGCTTCCATAATTTAATTGAATAAAAATTTGTTAAATAATTAATTGATTAATTTTTTAGTTAATGTTATTAGTAATTTCTTTAGTTTCTGAGTAATTTTTGGTTTTTATTGTGTTTGTTTTGATGCTTTTGATGATACGACTTTGAATTTCATAGGTTTAGTGCAAATGCACCCCTCGAAATATTCATTTTCGGTCGAATGTCTCAGCATTTCTTTTCGCAAATGTATTAAAAACTTTTTATTATCACAACGCAAACTGAATCAAATTTATTACTTTGGGCAAAATTTTTTCATTTTTTTGATTTTTTCACCCTTTCCCACGCCTGAATATGCTAAATAACATAATTGAAAAGCCGAATATCGCTTGTGGTTATTTTGGGCGATATTCGGCTTGAATGGGTGTTATATTTATGCATTTCGAGTGGCGAAAAATGCATTATTTTCCTCAAAGAGTTTCGATGTGAGTGTGCTCGACTGCTCTAAATTTTCAGATAGGGCTTTAGTGCCTCTACGTAGGCTGCAAAGGCATCTTGCCCCTCTTGGGTCATTCGGCAAGTGGTCTTTGGCTTGCGACCGTCGAACTTCTTGGTGACCTCAATGTAGCCTGCCGACGACAGCTTGTCGATTTGCACGCTGAGGTTGCCCGCCGTGGAATTGGTGGCGTTCTTTATATATGTGAAATCGGCTTCTTCTACGTTCATAAGAATCGACATTACTGCAAGCCTCAGTTGGGAGTGGAGTAGGGGATTCAGTTCTTTAAACATTGTTTTCGTGCTTTATGATTAAGAATGTGTCCGGGGACAATGAGCATACTGATGAACGACACTGCAATGAGAGGAAATGCCCACCAGATGGAAATTGATATTCCACCAATAGCGAAGCACATTACTATGGCACCGCACATAATGCCTACACTTCCGCCAGCAACGAGACATTTTTCCTTTATGATGATGCCTTGTATTGCCACTGCAATGCCTACAATCAGAAGCCCGAACACGAGCATCGCTACCCAGCAATCCCTGCCACCTGCGAGCATCATAATTAAGCAAATTGCAGTGATGAGAATTGCGCAACTACCTACCAGCGACCACAGACCCGAGGTGATGTTGTCGATGTAGGTGCGTACTGAGCTTTCGCAGTCGCGACGGCGGCAGATACGTGCCGATACGCTTCCACCTATAAGCCAGATTAAAAACCACAGCCAGTTGCTTGCCTGGTGTTGTGTGATGATGAGCACGCTGAGTGTGAGTGCTGTCACTGCAAGTGAGGTGTAGCCCCACAGGAGTAGCATGTTGCCATCGCCGATGCGAAGCCGGTTTTTGGTGCGGTCGATCATTTCGGCGATAATCGCAAGGCTCTCTTTTTCGTTGATTTTTTTCTCTTCCATAATTTCAGTCTTTTTCAGTGTGTTAGTAATAATTCTTTTGTTTGTATTGTAAACTATGGTGCAAAGATAAACAAGTTTATGATATAAACCAAAATTAATCGAAAAAAACTCTGCACAAATCGACGAATGTCTCCTTTTTTTGTGCAGAGCTAATAGGTTCAGATGGTGTGCAGAGAATGAATCATTATCTGTAATTGGCAAGAATCAGCCGGGTTGCCGATAGGAGTTGATCCAATTCTGTGCAGAGGAAACTATGCGGTTATTTGCCGTAGATTGATGTGAGGAGATGTGCGAGGCGGAGACCGCCTTTTAGAAATTGCTCCTCAATCACGGGAGTCCATTCGGCTACATAGTCGTAGCTTGCCTTGAAACCTTGTGGAGTCTTCTGATAAACTTTAGAGGCGAGGAGGTGGGTTTCGCGGCCCCAGTCGTTGGGAGTCCCTTCTACGATTTTGGTGATAGTGGCATCGTCGGCACGGTCGATTTCGCGCTGCCACTCGGTGTAGCTCCACTTGTGGGCACTTTCAACGAGAGCGCCGTCCCACACGGAGTGAAGATTGTTGTCGCGGTTGAAGTAGATGATGCGGTGGCTGTTGCCTCCACGGTCGGTAGCGTGCCCCATGTGCATGGGCTGATGCAGATCGCCTACGAGGTGAATGAGCATCATGAGGTAGGTTTTCTCTTTTTCGTGCGACAAACCGCCCTCACGGAGCATTTCGGTGATGTCGGTTATAGCCTTTACCACGTCGCCCGATGGATTGACCGGGGCGGCATCGTAGGCTTCGCCCTCGTCGATGTTCTTGTAGTGCCACGTCTTTGTATAGGCATATTCATGAGTGTGGCTGGCATTGTCGAGCCAATTGGAGTAATAGACAGGAGAGTGGTTGTCGAGAACAGCTTCAACGCGAGCGCGGACATCTGTCGAAAGGTGCTTTTCGGCAATGAAAGCTACCACATCGTGCCCCTTCTGCCCCCATGCAAGGCACGAAAGAGCAGTGCAGGCGGCTGTAAATAGCAAAAATAATTTCTTCATAACATAAAAAGTTTGTTAATTGATTTATGGCTGCAAAAATAGCTTATTTTTCGATAATAAATGATAGGAATAACGAAAAAACTTGCTTTTTAAGGGGCATAGGCAGAAATAGTATTCGGGTGAGACTGGTTTTTATGAAAAAAGCTGTGAGAGTAAGTATTTTATTGTTCTTAGTTTTTTATGATTAAGAAAATTATGTGTAATTTTGCAGTTGATTAAGTTACTACATCTGAAATTAATGTATATATATTGAAATACTTTATCGATAATGTCTAATTTCAAGTTAAAAAAAGGTGTAAACTTGAGCCTTGAAGGAGCTGTGAGCGGCACCTCGACGACGCAAGTGTCGGCGAAGCGTTATGCTGTAGTTCCCGATGACTTCACAGGCATCATACCAAGACTCGAAGTGAAAGAAGGTGACAAAGTGCTTGCCGGAGATGCGCTTTATCACGACAAGAATCACCCTCAGATCAAAATTTCATCGCCGGTGTCGGGCACAATCGAGGCCATCGAGAGAGGCGAGCGAAGGAAAATCCTTTCGATCGTGATTTTGCCCGATTCAGAGAACCAATTCAAAGTGTTTAATGCAAAAGATGCCAAGGAGCTTATGCTCGAGTCGGGACTATGGGCAGCAATGCGCCAGCGTCCGTATGACATCGTGCCCGACCCAGATGTTGCGCCACGCGACATATTTGTCACAGCATTCGATTCGGCACCACTTGCCGCTCCGATGAGCCTGCAGGTTGCCGGCAAGGAAGAATACCTACAGAAAGGTATCGATGCACTTGGCAAGATGACTGAAGGGAAGGTGTACGTGGGTTGTGCCCCCGAGGCGGAGCTTAGCCTTAAAGGCTGCGAAGTGAACACTTTTGCCGGACCTCACCCCGCAGGAAATGCCGGAGTGCAGCTTGCAAATGTGAAGCCCGTGAATAAGGGCGAGACAGTGTGGACACTTGATGCAGTGACAGTGGCACGCCTTGGCGAGCTGATTGCTACCAAGAAGCTGCCGGTGGAAACCATTGTAGCTGTTGTGGGAGAGAATGTAACTACTCCGAAGCTTGTGAAGTGCACCATGGGAGCCGACATTGCATCGCTCACAGCCGGCAATATAGCCGATGTAGCAGGGTCGCGAATCATTTCGGGCAACGTACTCACAGGTGTGAAAGTGGCAGCCAATGGCTATTTGCAGTTCCCTTATCGTCAGATTACCGTAATCCCCGAGGTGAAGAACGATGCAGAGTTTATGGGTTGGGCATCACTCAGCCCCAAGAAGTTCAGCCTCTACCGTTCGTTCACATGCCGCTTGTTTGGCACCCGTAAGCCGTTCAGCTTCGACAGCAAGCTCAATGGCGGAGAGCGAGCAATCATAATGTCGGGCGAGTATGACCGAATGTTGCCAATGGACATCTACGCAGAGTATCTTATAAAAGCTATCATCGCCTTCGACATCGACAAGATGGAGCAGCTTGGCATCTACGAGGTGGCTCCCGAGGACTTTGCTCTTGCCGAGTTTGCCGACACATCGAAGCTCCCGCTTCAGCGCATAGTGCGTGAGGGACTCGACAAGTTGCGCAAGGAGATGAATTAATCCACTTTAAGTAATAACACTAAAAATAAGGATAAAGTGAAAGGTTTAAGAAAATTTTTAGATAAAGCCAAGCCCAACTTTATGCCGGGTGGAAAATACCAGAAGTTCCAGTCGGTATTTGAGGGACTTGAAACTTTCCTTCTGACACCGAACACCGTAGCAACGTCGGGAGTTCATATTCACGACAGCAACGACTCCAAGCGCACAATGAGTGTGGTGATACTTGCACTGATGCCGGCGCTGCTGTTTGGTATCTACAATATCGGTTACCAGCACTATCTTGCAATAGGAGAGGCTGAGGCAGGATTTTTAGCTATGTTCTGCTTCGGACTGCTTGCCTTGCTGCCAAAGATTGTGGTGTCGTATGTAGTGGGACTTGGAATTGAGTTTATCGGAGCACAGATACGTGGACACGAGATTCAGGAAGGCTTCCTCGTTACGGGAATCCTTATCCCGATGATATGCCCCATCAACACACCGGTGTGGATGATAGCAGTGGCAACAGCCTTTGCGGTAATCTTCGCCAAGGAAGTGTTTGGTGGCACAGGAATGAACATATTTAATGTGGCACTCGTGACGCGTGCGGTGCTCTTCTTCGGCTATCCCTCGAAGATGTCGGGCGATGCAGCCTTTGTAGCTACCGATCCGGCATTCGGAATGGGCGCAGGCACAGTGACTGATGCCTTCACCGGTGCAACACCGCTGGGACAGGCTGCAATTCATGCCGGAGAGGGTGTTCCACAGCTTACCAATATTCTTGGCGAGCCTATCAGCACACTTGATGCCTTCATCGGCTTGATTCCGGGTTCGGTAGGAGAGGTGAGCACACTCTGCATTCTCATAGGAGCTGCAATACTGCTTATCACCGGCACAGCATCTTGGAAGATTATGGGTTCGGTGTTTGTGGGCGGTTTCGTGATGTCGCTTATTGCCAACACATTTGCATCGGCAGCCTATCCGGTTTCGATGCTTGCGCCAATCGACCAGCTTTGCCTTGGCGGATTTGCGTTTGCAGCAGTGTTTATGGCAACCGACCCCGTTACAGGTGCCCGCACCGAGACAGGAAAATACATATATGGCTTCTTGATTGGCGTGCTTGCAATTCTCATTCGCATCTATAATGGAGGATTCCCTGAGGGTGCAATGCTTGCAGTGCTCTTCATGAACGCATTTGCACCGACAATCGACTATTGT
Source organism: uncultured Prevotellaceae bacterium (assembly GCA_945645715.1). GTDB lineage: Bacteria > Bacteroidota > Bacteroidia > Bacteroidales > Muribaculaceae > CALZFJ01. The sequence goes on from CALZFJ010000042.1 coordinate 7,165, forward strand.
GTGGTGAATGCCAACATCAACCGCCGCTTGAAGCGAGCCAAAGCCACTAACAAATAATAAAGGAGGACAAGAGAAATGAACAAACAAAGCAATACTTACACTATTCTCTACTCGGCGATTATGGTAGTGGTGGTAGGCGCAGTGCTTGCACTCACCTATATGGCACTCAAGCCGAAGCAGGAAGAAAATATCGCCAACGACAAGCGAATGCAGATACTCAGTGCAGTACATCTCACGGCAGAAGACGGCGACTACAAGGCAGTGTACGACAAATATGTGACCGAAACCTTTGTCGTGAACAAGAATGGCGAGAAGGTAGATGGCGACGCTTTCTCAATCAATCTTGCCAATGAACTGAAAATGCAGGAAGCCGAGATAAAGCTCCCCGTGTTTGTGTGCACGCTCGACAACGGCGAGGTGAAATACATTCTCCCGGTGTATGGAGCCGGACTGTGGGGCCCCATTTGGGGCTATGTGGCTGTGAACAACGACGGCACTACCATCTATGGCGCCTACTTCTCGCACCAGGGCGAAACCCCGGGACTTGGAGCTGAAATCGCGAAGCCCGAATTTCAGGCACAGTTTGAGGGCAAGGAACTCTACAAAGACGGTGAGTTCCGTGCAATCGACGTGATGAAAGCCGGACAGAAGCCTGCCGACAATACCGACTATGTGAATGCAATCTCGGGCGGTACGGTGACCAGTAAGGGCGTTGAGGCAATGCTCAAGAAGTGCCTCACCTATTACAGTGCCTACCTCGACCAGCTCAGAAAAGAAAACACTACTAATCAATAAAGCACTTGACTATGTTATCGAAAAAGAATAAAGAGGTGTTTTTCAACCCATTTTCCAAGAACAATCCTGTGATTGTGCAGGTGCTTGGTATCTGCTCGGTGCTTGCCGTGACTGCCAAGCTTGAGCCTGCCATTGTGATGGGTATCTCGGTGACTGCCGTACTGGCATTCGCCAATGTGATTATCTCGCTCATACGCAACACTATTCCTACCAACATTCGCATCATCGTGCAACTTGTGGTGGTGGCTGCGCTTGTGATTATAGTGGATCAGGTGCTGAAGGCTTACAACTATGAGGTGAGTAAGGCTCTCTCGGTGTTTATCGGTCTTATCATTACTAACTGTATCCTTATGGGACGTCTTGAGGCATTTGCCCTCAGTAACGGACCGTGGGACAGCTTCCTTGATGGAGTGGGCAACGGTATAGGCTATGCACTGATACTGATTATCGTGGGATTCTTCCGCGAATTGCTCGGCTCGGGCACGCTGCTCGGCTTCCAGGTGATTCCGCAGGCTCTCTACGACCTCGGCTACCAGAATAACGGCCTCATGATTCTGCCGCCTATGGCACTTATCACCGTGGCATGTATCATCTGGGTACACCGTTCGCGCAACAAAGACTTGCAAGAGAATTAAAAAAATGAGTTACATAACCCCCTAACAGAAAAGAAAAAGAAATGGAAGAATTAAATCTGTTTGTTCGCTCGATATTTATCGACAACATGATATTTGCCTACTTCTTGGGTATGTGCTCATTCCTTGCAGTATCCAAGAATGTGAAGACGGCACTCGGACTCGGTGTAGCCGTGACATTCATGCTCGTGGTTTCGCTCCCGATCAACTATCTGCTCAATACCTACGTGCTGCAGCCAGGTGCCCTGGCATGGCTTGGAGAGGAATTTGCCGACGTTGATCTCAGCTTCCTTGCGCTGATTATGTTTATCGCCGTGATTGCGTCGATGACACAGCTTGTGGAGATGGCAGTGGAGAAGTTCTCGCCGTCGCTCTATGCCTCACTCGGAATCTTCTTGCCGCTGATTGCAGTGAACTGCGCCATTCTCGGTGCATCGCTCTTCATGCAGCAGAGAGACTTCGGCTCGGCATTGACAGCTACAGTGTATGGCGCAGGTTCGGGAATTGGCTGGCTTATTGCTATTGTGGGCATCGCCGCAATACGCGAGAAACTTGCCTACAGCAACGTGCCCAAGCCCCTTCGCGGCATCGGCATCACATTCATTCTAACCGGACTGATGGGAATTGCTTTCATGAGCTTCCTTGGTATTAAACTTTAATTGACTACTTGACACATGGATATTCAATCATTGACCGTAGTATCGAGCGCGATAATATTCTTGGTTATCACGCTGCTGCTGGTGGTGGTACTGCTGGTGGCAAAGCACTATTTGGTGCCTTCGGGAAAAATACATATCAATATCAACGGCAAGAAAGACCTTGAGGTGGAAACCGGCTCGTCGTTGCTTGCCACTCTTTCTAACAACGGCGTACACCTGCCATCGGCTTGCGGTGGAAAGGGTAGCTGTGGACAGTGCAAGGTGCGTGTGCCCGAGGGCGGAGGAAATATCCTCCCTACCGAGACCGTACACTTCTCGCGCAAGGAGCAGCAGGCTCACTGGCGCCTTGGTTGCCAGGTGAAGGTGAAGGAGGACATGAAGATTGCCGTTGACGACTCCGTGCTCGAAATCAAGGAGTGGGAGTGCGAGGTTATCTCCAACAAGAACGTGGCTACATTCATCAAGGAGTTTATCGTGGCTTTGCCTCCCGGAGAGCACATGAACTTCGTGCCGGGTTCGTATGCCCAGATTCGTATTCCTGAGTATGAGATGGACTATAATGTCGATATCGACAAGGACTCAATCGGTGCAGAGTATCTGCCTGCTTGGGAGAAGTTTGGACTCTTCACCCTCAAGTGCAAGAACACCGAGCCTACTATCCGCGCTTACTCTATGGCTAACTATCCAGCCGAGGGCGACCGCATCATGCTCACCGTGCGCATTGCTACACCGCCGTTCAAGCCGAAACCACAGGTGGGATTCCAGGACGTGATGCCGGGTATCGCTTCGTCGTATATCTTCACGCTGAAGCCGGGCGACAAGGTGATTATGAGCGGACCTTATGGCGATTTCCACCCAATCTTCAACTCGAAGAAGGAAATGATTTGGGTT
>CALZFJ010000043.1 GCA_945645715.1 uncultured Prevotellaceae bacterium
TCGCACCATGGCGCGACCCTACAGTGTGGCAGTGTGGGCAAAGTGGCATCGGCGGAGCGTGCAGGGTGGCAGTGCGGCGGTGTGGGCACAGTGAGCACGGTGGGGTTAGTGGCACGGTCGCACCAAGGCGCGACCCTACATTGCGGTAGTGTGGCATTGCGGTGATTGCTGCGGAGGTGGCTGCGGGCTGGGTGGGGCGGGGGCAGTATGGGGCGACCCTGTTGGTGCCAATTTTTTTTGATTTCAAATGCGTGAGTGAAAAAAGTGGGGACTTGATTTCTGTAATTGAAAGAAATGTTGTAATTTTGTTTTCTAATATACGTTTTTTTGATAATTGATTGAATAACACTATTTTTAATATGTCGATTGACAACATTTTATCACAAGCAACCGCCGAGGCTGTAAAAGCTCTTTATGGCGTTGATTTTGAGGCTTCGAAGATCGTGCCCCAAACTACTAAGAAGGAATTTGAGGGAAACCTTACGATTGTGGTGTTTCCTTTCTTGAAAGTGTCGAAGAAGGCTCCTGAGGCTACTGCTCAGGAGATTGGTGAATATCTTGTGGCACACTGTGATGCTGTGCGTTCTTTTAATGTGATTAAGGGTTTCCTTAATATTGTGATTGAACCTAAGTTCTGGAATGGTGTGCTCAGCCATATTGCCGACACTCCCGATTATGGCTTCAAGGCTGAAACTCCCGATAGTGAGCTTGTGATGATTGAGTATTCGTCGCCTAATACCAACAAACCGCTTCACTTAGGCCATGTTCGCAACAATTTGCTTGGTTACAGTCTTTCGCTCATCATGAAGGCTAATGGCTATAAGGTGGTGAAAACAAATATTGTGAATGACCGCGGTATTCACATCTGTAAGTCGATGCTTGCTTGGGAGAAGTGGGGCAATGGTGTTACGCCGGAAACTGCCGGAAAGAAGGGCGACCACCTCATCGGCGACTTTTATGTGCTCTTCGACAAGCACTATAAGGCGGAGTTGAAGGCCCTCAAGGAGCAAGGTATGAGCGATGAGGAGGCGGAGAAGGCTTCTACGCTTATGCAGGAGGCTCGCGAGATGCTCAAGAAGTGGGAAGCAGGTGATGAGAGTGTCCGCAGTGTGTGGCGCATGATGAATGAGTGGGTTTATGCCGGATTTGATGAGACCTACAAGCGTCTTGGCGTTGATTTCGATAAGATATACTACGAGAGCAACACTTATCTTGAAGGTAAGGAGAAGGTGCTCGAAGGACTCGATAAGGGCATCATGTATCGCCGCGAAGATGGCTCGGTGTGGGCCGACCTCACCGGTGACGGACTCGACCATAAGCTTCTGCTCCGCAGCGATGGCACTTCGGTGTATATGACTCAGGATATCGGTACTGCAAAACTCCGCTATCAAGACTATCCCATCGACAAGATGATCTACGTGGTGGGCAATGAGCAGAACTACCACTTCCAGGTGCTTTCGCTTTTGCTCGACAAGCTCGGATTCAAGTGGGGCAAGGACCTTGTGCACTTCTCCTATGGTATGGTAGAGCTTCCTGAGGGCAAGATGAAGTCGCGTGAGGGCACTGTGGTTGATGCCGATGATCTTATGGACGAGATGATTGCCAATGCACGCCAGATTTCGGCTGAGATGGGCAAGCTCAACGACATTCCTGAGGCTGAGGCTGCCGAGATTGCACGCATCATCGGTCTTGGTGCGCTTAAATACTTCATTCTGAAGGTTGATCCGCGCAAGAATATGACGTTCAACCCGAAGGAGTCGATTGACTTCAATGGAAACACCGGACCGTTTATCCAATACACCTACGCACGCATTCAGTCGCTTCTTCGCAAGACAGCCGAGGCTGGAATGAAGGCCGAGATTGCCGATGTAGCACCAAACGACAAGGAGATTTCGCTCATTCAGCGACTTGCCGATTTCCCTGGTGTGGTTGCTGAAGCCGGTCGCAGCTACAGTCCGGCGCAGATTGCCAACTATGTGTATGACCTCGTTAAGGAGTACAATCAGTTCTATCACGACTACTCAATCATGAAGGAGGAAAATGCCGATGTGCGTGCGTTCCGCATCAAGCTTTCGGAGGTGGTAGGCACCATAATACGTCGCGCCACCGGACTGCTTGGCATAGAGGTTCCCAACCGTATGTAGGAAGTGGCAAGTGTGCACCATGGAAATGCCTTGCCAACGCGGTGAAAGAAAATACTTCAGAAATGGGTCATTATATAAGGAGAGAGGTGTTGCCACATGATGGCTCACGCCCTTTCCTTTTATATAAACAATAATTTTATTAAAAGAACTATGATGGACTTTAACAATCAGCCTGCTATGACTACAGGCATCAGCATCACGCAGGTGATGCGTCAGGTGTATGTGAAAATGTTTCTTGCCCTTGTGGTGTCGGCAATCACAGCCTACGTGTGTGTAGCCACACCGGCAATAATGTCGTTTATGCTCTCGTCGCAGTGGGTGTATCTGGGCTGCTGCATACTTGAGCTTGTGATGGTGATAGCTCTCACCGGGCGAATCGCCAAGGGTGGGAATCCGGCATTTGCCACATTCATGTTTTATCTATTTGCCATACTCAACGGACTGACACTGTCGGTGCTTCTGCTCATCTACACCACGTCATCGATAGTAGCCACTTTCGGCATCACGGCAGGAGTGTTTGGCGCAATGTCGCTCTATGGCTACTTCACCGACCGTGACCTTACCGGGCTTGGCACGTTTCTGTTTATGGGCGTGATAGGGCTAATCATCTGCTCGGTGGTGAATATGTTCTTGAAGAGCACGCAGATGGAGTGGATAATCAGTTTTGCAGGCGTAGCAATCTTCATAGGGCTCACAGCATGGGACACCCAGAAGATAAAGAGAATGCTTGCCACCACATCGGCTGAGCAAGCAGAGAATGTAGCCACATGGGGCGCACTCTCGCTCTATCTTGATTTTGTGAACTTGTTTATCTATCTGCTCCGTTTCTTCGGTAACCGCGATTAAAGGAATATGGCTGAGAACGGAAATAATGCCATAACACTCAGGGAGTTCAACAACCGTATCAAGCGGTTGCTGAACAATCCTGCGGTGTGCAACTGCTGGATTTGTGCCGATCTCAGCGATGTGAATGTACGTGGCGGACACTGCTATCTCGAATTGCTCGAGAAAGATGAGCGCACCGGAGCCACTGTTGCAAAGATGCGTGGCATAATCTGGGCAAACCGCTTTGCATACCTTCGCCAGAAGTTTCTGCAGGTAACCGGACAAGACCTGCGAAGCGGAATGAAGGTGATGCTTGAGGTTTCGGTGAATTACCACGAGCAGTATGGTATTTCGCTGATTATCACCGATATCGACCCGAGCTATACCCTTGGCGACATGGAACGCCTTCGCCGTGAAATACTCACCCGCCTGAAGGCTGAAGGAATCATCGACATGAATAAGCAGCTCGAATTTCCGGTGGTGCCGCAACGCATCGCCATAGTGTCGGCAGCCGGAGCGGCTGGATATGGCGACTTTATGAACCAGCTCCACAACAACGCCTACGGTCTGCAATTCTACACCTGCCTGTTCCCTGCCGTGATGCAGGGTAAGGAGACCGTAGCCTCGGTAACGGCAGCCCTCGACCGCATAAACAGCCACATCGACCTCTTTGATTGCGTGGTGATTATACGTGGAGGAGGTTCGACGAGCGACCTCAATTCATTTGATGACTATAATCTCGCCGCCAATGTGGCACAGTTTCCGCTGCCGGTGGTGGTGGGAATAGGGCATGAGCGCGATGTGACCATTCTCGACTATGTGGCATGCCGCCGTGTGAAGACACCGACAGCCGCTGCCGAATTGCTGATAGGTTGTGGCGTGGAGGCACTTGCCCACATCGATGAGCTGCGTGAAGCAATTGTGAGCACAGCCCGTGAATATATCACTGAGGCACGCCGACAGGTGCAATATCTTTCAGGAACCATACCTCTTATTGCCGGCAACATCGTGGAGCGTAACCGCGCCCGCCTGCAGCACATCATGCAGATTGTGCCGTTAACAGCCCAGAGCCGTATTGCACAAGGCAACGAGCGCCTGCAATTCTTCTTGAAGCAGATGCAGCAGGCTTCGGCACAGACGATTATGCGCGAAAAAATGCGTCTTACAGCCATCTACGAAAAGGTGCAGATTCTCTCACCCCAAAACACGTTGCGCCGCGGATATTCGCTCACCACTGTCAATGGGCACGCTGTCACCGACGCCTCACAGCTCGCAGCCGGCGACACGATAACCACACATCTTGCCAACGGCACCGTCACATCAACCATCAATAAGCTGTCACAGAAATAATTTCCTCAATAATTATGGAACAAAACAACACAAATCTAACATACTCACAGGCTATTGCCGAACTGGAGAAAATCGTGCGCGAAATGCAGAGCGAAAACTGCTCAATCGACAACCTCTCAGCCCTGACATCGCGTTCGCTCGAACTTTTGAAGGTATGCAAGGCAAAGCTGCAATCAACCGATGCCGAGGTGAAGAAAATCCTCGCTACCCTCGAAGAGTCGCAGCAATAACAACGCATCAGCAACCATGTGACAATTTACTTTTCCCATTAGTGTTTCGCCTAAAGACGACATACTCGTGGAAAAGAGAGGCTTTTCGCAATGAGATTTATGATGCAGGCATAAAATCTCGCAGATTTTATGTAACTTTGCAGAAAATTTTACTGTTTTACATTTATGACATTTGAAGAATTAGGAGTCCGAGAGGATCTATTGAAGGCTATTGCCGAAATGGGTTACGAAAACCCTATGCCGGTGCAGGAAAAGGTAATTCCCCATTTGCTTAACGAAGATAACGATGTGGTGGCTCTCGCACAGACGGGTACGGGAAAGACTGCAGCATTCGGTCTGCCGGTGCTACAGCGCATCGATGTGGAGCTGCTTGCACCACAGGCACTTATCATTGCACCTACACGCGAACTTTGTCTGCAAATCAGCGGCGACCTTGCCGACTACTCGAAATATATCGACGGAATGAAGGTGCTCCCCGTGTATGGCGGTTCGAGCATCGAAAGCCAGATTCGTGCCGTGCGTGCCGGAGTGCAAATCATTGTCGCAACTCCAGGACGCCTTATCGACCTCATTGAGCGTAAGGTGGTGCAACTTGGCACAGTGCACACCGTAATCCTCGACGAAGCCGACGAGATGCTCAATATGGGCTTCGTAGATGACATCAACAATATCCTGTCGTATGTGCCTGAGGAGCGCAAAATGCTGATGTTTTCAGCCACTATGCCGCCCGAAATCGCAAAGATAGCCGCCCGATTCATGCACAATCCAGAGGAATATGTGATTGGCACGCGCAACGAGGGCGCAGAAAATGTGCGACATATCTACTATCTCGTTCACGCACGCGACAAATATGAGGCTCTGAAGCGCGTTGCCGACTCAAACCCTAACATATATGGCATTATCTTCTGCCGCACCCGACGCGACACACAGGAGATTGCCGACCATCTTATCCAAGACGGCTATAATGCCGACTCGCTACATGGCGACCTCTCGCAGCAACAGCGCGACATGGTGATGAAGAAATTCCGCGAGCGTAACCTCCAGATTCTTGTGGCTACCGATGTGGCTGCACGCGGACTCGACGTGAACGACCTCACTCACGTGATCAACTACGGCTTGCCCGACGACACTGCCACCTATACCCACCGTAGCGGCCGTACCGGTCGTGCCGGAAAAACCGGAGTGTCGGTTGCCATTATCCACTCGAAAGAGCGTGGCAAAATCAAGGAGATAGAGCGCAAGATAGGCAAGCAATTCGAGCACGGAGAGGTGCCCACTCCACAGCGAATCATTGAGAAGCAGCTCTTCAATCTTGCCGACCGCATTGAGAAAGTGGAGGTAGATGAGGCTGAAATGGCAAAATATATACCTGCCATACAGAAGAAGCTCGACTGGCTCAGTGAGGAAGATTTGCTGAAGCGCGTGCTTTCGCTCGAATTTAACCGACTGCTCGACTACTACCGCGACGCTCCACAGCTCGACATCGTTTCTACCAAGAAGGACGGCAAAAAAGACCGCAAGGGAGAGCCACGTAACGACGAGGATAAAGACCGCCGCGTGGCTGAAAAGGGCTATGAGCGCCTGTATATCAATGCCGGCAAAGCTGATGGCTTCTTTGCCGTTAACCTTATCGACCTGCTCAACCAGAACACTCACGGGCAGCGAGTAGATGTGGGCCGCATCGACCTGCTTTCGCACTACTCGCTCTTCGACGTGCGCAAGGGCGATGCCCACCGCGTGGTTAGCGCTCTGAAAGGAGCCGACTTCTATGGCACACGCATATATTGCGAAATTGCCGATGCCGAGAAAGACTATGCTGCCGAGAGTAAGCGCGATGGCAAGAAAGAAGGCAAGAAAGGCAAGGATAAGCGCGACAAGCGCAGTGATGACAAGCCCCTCAATCGCCGCGAGCGCCGTGCACTGAAGTTTGGCGATAGTGGTGCCGAGAAACCACGGAAGAAAGACGACGACTTCCGGCTCGACGACGATTTTGCCCCAAAGCCAAAGCGACGCAAGACCGAAGGTGACGAAAAGCCGAATAAATCGAAAAAATCGGCACCGAAGCGCGAAAAGAAGGGCAATTTCGACAAGTTTTCAAAAAAGAAACATTGATTTCAAACCATTAACGCTTATTTTTCACGAAATAGGCGTTTTTTTCGTGAAAAATAAGTAATTTCACGTCCGGAAAACGACAATATTAAGTTATAATGAAGACACTGAAAGCGATAATGATAGCTGTGCTTGCAATGGTGGCTTTTGCTGCATCGCAAGCGCGAACCGTGGGCGACATCTTTGTTGCCTCGACCGACGATGCACTGAATGTGATTCCGCAGAACGACCGCGCCGAGATGCTTGCCTATCTGCGCGAAGCAGGGCGTGTGGTGCCCACCGAAACTGCTTATGGCGAGGAGGCAGTGTTGCTTCGTGCCACCGACAACTATCTGAAAGTGCGCATGAGCTGCGCCTCGCAGATAGAGATGCTTATGCTCACGCATAAGCGCGACACCGTAGTGCTCGTGGTTGAGACGGTGGAAACTCCCGCTCCCGACAGTCGCATAATGGCTATTGACACCGAGGGAAACCCTCTGCCTCTCGAAAAATTCTTCAAAGAGCCGCAGATGAAAGATTTCGTGCGTTTGCCGAAAGGCACGAAGATGAAACCCGATGAAGTGCTGAAAAGTGTGCGTTTCCCCTTGATTTCCTACACTATCAACGACTCGGCAATGACACTCACCGCACGACAGAATCTCAAAGAGTTTATGAGCACTGACGACTACGCCGAAATAGCACCCTATCTTGCAGACAGCATCACATATCGTGCCACAGGCACACGCCTCAAACCGGTGAGATAAAGCACAGAGAACACAGCGCGAGAAGTTGTTTCTGTCGTATGATGGAAAGAAAGTCCTTGCCTGGTGAATGGAAAAGCATCCTTTAGGCAGCAATCGGTTCTTGAATTCCAAATAGCTCAACATATTCAACCGAAATTTTGTTTCTGAAACAATGCAAATTTGCAGCTTTTCAGAAACAAAACCGGTTTTTCACTTCCATTTCCATACAGAATTACTTTGACATTTCTGGTGGTCGGCATTTCCATAGAGCCATTGGATGTGTTTTCAGGTTTTCTGCAATACTTCCTTCGGGAAAGAGAATTTCAGGACAATATACTCTATTGTTGAATCTTTCGATAAACAGATGTTCTTCATCAGAAAATACCAGAAAGTCGTTTAAGAATCTAACAACCTCCTCCTTTGCTCTGATAAAGTCAAAGTTGTCACTTCTCCTTAATACCGGAATTAATTGTGTTCTTACTTGTGAGAATGTCAGGCTTGTGATTTGACGGAAATCGCTAAACCGAAGTGTAACATTCTCAGCTTTACAATTTGAGCCAACGGCAAGGTAGAACACCAAGACCTTACGAAGCAATAGCTTTTCCTCTTTGTCCTCAAATAGACCTGCGCATAACATACCATACACATCATAGATGTCGCGCACTGCAGCTCGATTTATAAGTGCGTTGATCTTACTCGCAAACAGTTCAATTGGAGACAGGACCCTAACATTAATGTCACTGAGATAATCGATGCTTACGGGACGTTCTACAATTGGCAGCACGTGACAACGATCACTGTAATTAATTTCAATCTTGATATTGTCATGATTGCCTCCTGCATTTGTGTAACCAAATATCCACGAGTCGAGAGTGTGTGGATTCTTTGAACCTGGCTTTAAGATATATCCTTCATTGCTCATAAATGCATGAATGTCTCGGTTAATTCTTTCTCTTGCTTCAAGCATTTCATTTCGGCAACAATTGTTTGTAAAGTCAAGGTCGATGTCAATCGAAAGTCGTGGCATTTGAAAAACAGTCATATTAATGGCTGTGCCACCTTTCAGAGCTAATGATTTTTTCAAGATGTTACTTTGGTTGAAGTATCTTAATATTTCAGCCAAACGTATAACTTTTTCCAAGTTATCTCGCAAAAAGCCGTTTTCTTTGGCTAACTTCTCGATATATGATTTGTTATATGAGTTCATAATTATTAGTGGAGAATATTTGTGGCACATAGAGTTTCCATTTGCTCACATAGTGATTGGATAAATCGTTGCTTGTCAATCGTTTAGCATGAATGGCACCCCTACTCAGGCACATTTTGATGAAATCATTGCTGATATTCTGGCTGTGTAGGCTTTGTTCCAAAATGTATCCTACCTTTTGATAAAGAAAGGCTTTGTCATACAAAGCAAGATATTTTATAAGTTTTGATTCATTCAGCATGGTTATGCTGTTGATACAATGGAGTAATTCTTCGGCACCGCCTGCACGGTCAATCTTGTCGGAACAGTCAACTATAGTCCGTTCGATATCAGTCACACGAACATACATATTGGCGTTGGGTGAAATGATTCCATTATTTTCTGTATCATCAAATGGCATTGCACAATATTCATAATCAACATCTTCAAAACGGAATTTGCTAAATCGTTTTCCGTTTGCAACGAAAGCGTTGTAGAATGGTTGGTGGGCAAATCCGTGAAACTCCAATGCGGTATGCCAACCTACATACGATGCCGTTGAGATACACGATGCCAACTCATACTTGTCAGCAATTGGAGTCCCTGTTGCAAGGTCGATTGCAACATATAGATTTCTGCGCACCATCTTGACTATACCTTGTTCTTGCCAACGCGCGAGTGCTCCTGATGCTGCTGAGCGAGTCATTCCTAAATGGTTTATTAAATCGTGCAATGAGAACACCCTAAGTTGATATAATGATGCAATTGTTGCCATATTTGCAGTTAGGATTACATAAATGTATATTTATTTGCAAATATAGCAACATTTCTTCTAAATTACAAAAAATTAAAACCTTTTTGAGGTGTGGAAATTCGGGGATTTTCACTATTTTTGCATTGAATAAACTTTTTATCGATGAATGAATCACTTTAACGATGAATGAATCACTGAAGAACAGCATTTTGAACCTGTTGAAACGGGAGATTGTGCCGGCTACGGGCTGCACCGAGCCGGTGGCAGTGGCTCTTGCTGCTGCCCGTGCACGCGAGCTTGCAGCGATTGAGGCCTCACAAATTGAGGCAATTGAATGTAGCTTGAGTGCTAATATCATAAAGAATGCCATGGGAGTGGGTATTCCCGGAACGGGTATGATTGGACTGCCCATTGCTGTGGCTCTCGGCGTGATTATGGGCAAGTCGGAGCGTGGACTGGAGCTGCTGTGCCGTGTGACTGATGCTCAGGTGGCTGCCGGAAGGGCGCTTGTGGCTAAGGACATTATCAAGGTGTCGCTTGCCGAAGATGCCCCCGACCTGCTGTTTATCGACATCACTGTGCGTGGCAAAGGACACACAGGCCGTGCGGTGATTCAGACTTCGCACGAGAATTTCGTGCATGAGGAAG